>JBEGRT010000190.1:0-7749 GCA_041180305.1 Pseudomonadota bacterium | reverse complement strand
CATGCGGTGGGTCACCAGCACGATGGTGGTGTCTTTCAGGCTGCGCAGGTTGCCGATCAGGCGCTGTTCGGTGGCCGGGTCCATCATCGAGCTGGGCTCGTCCAACAGCAAGATGGGCGGGCGGTTGACCAGCGCTCGCGCGATGGCCACCGACTGACGTTGCCCGCCCGACAGGCGCTCGCCGCGTTCGCCCACCTGGGTGGCGATGCCCGCAGGCAGCTGCGTGATCACTTCATCGAGGCAGGCCAGGCGCACGGCCTGCAGCAGGGCCTGGTCACTGGCCTGGGTGCGGCCCAGTTCGATGTTCTCGCGCACGCTGCCGTGGAACAGGGTCACGTCCTGCGGCACATAGCCGATCTGGCGGCGAAGGCTCAGGGGTTCGAGCTGGGTGCTGACCAGGTCGTCGATCAGCACGCTGCCGCTGTCCGGGTTGTACTGATTCAGGATCAGCCGCATCAGCGAGGTCTTGCCCGACCCCAGCTTGCCGATGATGCCCACGCGTTCACCCGGCTGGATGCGCAGGTTGAACTTGTCGAGCAGGGCCGGGCTGTTGGGGTAGGCGAAGGTGACGTCGCGGAACTCCAGCTTGCCCTTGAGGGGCGGTGCCGACAGGCTGCTTTGCGATTCGTCGGTGGGCGAATTCATGATCTGGTTGACCGCGCTGAACGACAGCTTGGTCTGCTCCCAGCGCACGATCAGGCTGGCGATCTGGCTGATGGGCGACAGCGCCCGGCTGGCCAGCATGGTCACGGCAATGAGCTGCCCCATCGACAGCATCTGCTGGCCGATCAGGAAGGCGCCCACCACGACCACCAGCACGTTCTCCAGCGACAGGATGGCCGTCGAGGCGTAGTTGCTGCGGGAGACCACCTCGCGCGTGGCCATGGTGTTGTCGGTGATGGCCAGGGTCAGGCTTTCCCACTTGCGGCGGCTCCACGCATCGGCGCCCAGGGCCTTGACCGTGTCCAGGCCGTTCATGGTCTCGAACAGGTGTGCCGTGCGGTCAGCGCTCTGCTTCATCGACATCGACACGGTCTGGGCCAGCTGCTTGCGGCTCCACCAGGCCACGCCCAGCAGGGCCGGGATCGCCAGCAGCGGCACGAACACGATCCAGCCGCCGATGACGGCGATCAGGGCCAGGAACAGCACCACGAAGGGCAGGTCACCCAGCAGGGTGAGGGTGGACGAGGCGAAGAACTCTCGCACCGATTCGAAATCACGCAGCACGTTGGCCAGCGTGCCGCCCGAGGCCGGCCGGCTGGCAGCCCGCAGTTTCAGCGCATGGGCGAACACCTGCGACGACAGCGCCACGTCCATGCGGCGTGCGGCCGATTCCAGCAGGTAGCTGCGCGTCAGGCGCATGGCCAGGTCGAACCCGATCACGATCAGGGCGGCCAGGGCCAGCACCCACAGGCTGTTGAGCGCGTTGTTGGGAATCACGCGGTCATAGACCGCTGTAGAAAAGAAGGGCAACAAGGCGCCGAACACATTGGTGGCCACGGTGCCGGCCAGGGCCCACCCCAGGATCCAGCGATTGCGGTTGAAGGTGTCCCAGAACCACTGCCGCGTCGAGGGCAGCCCATACAGCAGGCTGCGCTGGTCGAGGTGCAGGGTGGGGCGCACGGCCATCCAGCGGCCATGCGGGCAGGCCTCTTCGATGCCCGACGCATCGAGCCAGCTGCTGCCTTCGATGCCTGGGCGGTGGCATTCGAACTGCGTGCCTTGTCGCGCGATCACCACCAGCGCTTCGCCTTGCGAGCCCAGCACCAGGGCGGGCAGCAGGCTGGGCTTGACGGCATCGCCACCCTCGATGGGCGTGCCCACCAGGGATGCTTTGGCCAACAGTTCAGGCAAGGCCTGGGCCAGGGGCTGGCCTTGCAAGGCCTGGGCGCTGCTGCCGAGCACCTCGGCCTGCACGGGTGCACCAAAGAACCGGGTCAGGAAGACCAGGGCTTCTTGCAGTGCTTGCAGGGTGTACACGGCGCCTGGCGCAGTGGCCTCGGCGGGTGCGGTGTCAGCGGGCGATGAGCTCATCCAGGCAACTTCTGGTGAAAAAGACGGGGCCGGCCCGTGCAGGAACCGTCGCGACGACTATAGCAAACGGCCCTCCGTGGGGAGGGCCGTTCAAAGGCCGGAAAAGACCGGCTTTCAGCGGGGGCTGTGAGTGCTTCAGGCGGCGATGGCGGCCTGTTGCTCCATCAGCGATGCCAGCTTGCGCAGGGCTTCGGCATCGACCACGGCCGCGTCGTTGGCGGCGTCGGTCGTGGCGGCTTGAGCCGGTGCGGCGGTGCCCAGGGCCTGGTCCAGCAGTGTGTTGGTGCTGGTCAGCACGCTGCCCAGGTCCGGCAGGGCAGCGGTGTCGGCATCCACGTTGAAGTAGACGTCGACCATGCTGATGGCGCTGCCGTCGGTGCGGGTGGCGGTGGAGGTTTCGCCCAGCACGTTGCCCAGCTGGTTCACGGCGCCGTCGGTGTACGACACGTTCAGGCTGGCGATGCCGGCTTCGGCCAGGGTGCGCAGTTCGCCGGCGTCGGTGGCGTGGTTGCCATTGGCATCTTGCCAGACCAGCAGCTTGGCGAAATCGGCGTCGTGGGCGTCGACCACGCCGTCACCGTTGGTGTCGAAGGAGGCCAGCTTGGAGAAGCCGTCACCCTTGTTGCCACCGAACAGCTCGGAGATGTCGTCGATCTTCTGGTTGCCGTTGGTGTCGATGGCCAGGAAAGCATCGCCCGACGACAGCCAGCCCGAGTGCACGGCCTTGCCGGTGCCCAGCAGGTCGAAGGTGCCCTGGCTGTCGATCAGTGCGGTGGTCTGGATGCCGTTGCCGTCCAGGTCCAGCGCGATGGGGCTGAACAGGGTGTAGCAGGTGGTGTCACCGATGCTCACGTTCAGGTCAGCACAGGGGATCGTCACCTGGCTGTTGGTGCTGTCGGAAATGCGCAGGGTCATGGTTTCCCAGGCAGTTTCCTTGTAGCCACCCCAGGGGAAGATGTCCTGGTCAACGTACACGCGTTCTTGCCAGGCGCTCAGCGAGAAGCTCGACGAGCAGGTCTGACCCGCAGCGATCTTGACCAGCATGTTGCCGTCGGCGTCGATCACGCAGTCGGTGCCATACAGCGCGTAGTCAGCGGTCATGCTGGTCGGGCCGGTGGCGGCACGGGTGCCGTAAGCCAGGCTCGACAGGTTGTTGGGGATCTGGTCGTAGTACACGCCCGTCACGGCGCCATACCAGGTGCGGGTGTCAAAACGACCGCCTGCGATGATTTCCTGGCTGGCCATGTTGGTGCTGGTGCGGCAGGCCGTGCCGTCAACAGCGGCCACCTTGATCCAGGTGTCGGTGGCCACAGCCGCCGACAGCTTGACCTGGTAGCTGTTGCTGCAACCTTCGTACAGGGTGCTGCTGCCCACAATGCAGGCCGACACCTGCTTGAGCAGGCCCGCGTCGACATCGGTGCGGTTTTCACCGGCCGCCAGCGTGAAGGCAGTGGTCCAGCCGCTGCTGTTGGCGTCGGAGTCGACTGCGTCGTTGGTGCCCTTGTCCTGGGCGGTGAAGGTGTAGCCGCTCACCGAACCGAACTGGATCTTGTACTGTTCGCCACCGATCAGGCCGCTGAACTTGTAGTAGCCGTTGCAGTCGGTGGTGGTGGTCAGGCACACGTCGTCGCTGTTGCCGAAGATGCCGTCAGCGCCAGCGCCTTGCAGCTTCACGCACACACCCGACACGCCGGCTTCGCCGGTGTTCTGGATGCCGTCGCCGTTGGCGTCGACCCACACGCGGTCACCCACCGAGGCAGTCGGCTTGCACACCAGACCGGCATCGATCGTGCACACATTGCTGCCCGAGGCCAGGGTGAACACATCGGTCTTGCCGGTTGTGGCGTTGGCGTCAGAGTCGATGGCGCCATTGGTGCCCACATCCTGGGTGGTCCAGGTGTAGCCGCGCACGGTGCCGAATTCGATCTGGTACTGCTGGTCGCCGGTCAGGCCGGTGAACTTGTAGTAGCCGTTGCAGTCGGTGGTGGTGGTCTTGAGAACGTCGTCTGCCGAGCCCCACACGCCGTCGTTGCCGGCGCCACGCAGGGTGACCTTCACGCCGGACACGCCGTCTTCGCCGCAGTCCTGCAGGCCGTTCTTGTTGCAGTCGAACCAGACGAAGTCACCCACCGAAGCGGTCGGCTTGCAGATCAGGCCGGCGTCCACGTTGGTCATGTTCTGGCCATCGGCCAGGGTGAACACGTGGCTCAGGCCCGTGGTCTGGTTGGCGTCCGAGTCGAGGTTGCCGTTGGTGCCCTGGTCGGCCAGGGTGTAGGTGTAGCCAGCCTTGGTGCCGAACTGGATCTGGTACTGCTGGCCACCGGTCAGGCCGCTGAACTTGTAGTAACCGCAGCTGTCGGTGGTGGTGGTCTTGCTGATGTCGTCGGCATTGCCGAACACACCGTCGGCGCCCGCACCGATCAGGGTGACGGTCACGCCGGCCACGCCGTCTTCACCGCAGTCCTGGATGCCGTTCTTGTTGCAGTCGAACCAGACGTAGTCGCCCACGGAGGCGGGCGGCTTGCAGTAGTAGCCAGCGTCGATCGAGGTGTTGCACTCGCCATTGGCCAGGGTGAACACACGGGTCAGGCCGGTGCTGCTGTTGGCATCGGAGTCGATGTGGTCATTGCTGCCTGCATCTTGCGTGGTGATGGCATAACCATTGACCGCGCCGAACTGGATCTGGTACTGCTGGTTGCCGTACAGACCGCTGAACTTGTAGTAGCCGCAGCTGTCGGTGGTGGTGCTCTTGCTGATGTCGTCGGCGGTGCCGAACTGGCCGTCAAAGCCGGCACCGGTCAGGGTGACCTTCACGCCAGCGATGCCGTCTTCACCGCAATCCTGGATGCCGTTCTTGTTGCAGTCGTTCCAGACGAAATCACCCACGCAGGCGTTGGGCAGGCAGGTGTTGACCACACCGGCGTCGATGTCGATGTTGTTCTGGCCTGCCGTGAGGGTGATCACACCCGACTTGCCCGTGCTGTCGACGTCCGAGTCGGTGGCTTCACTGCCGTTGCTGTTCACGTCCTTCGTGGTGAAGGCCTGGCCGCTCTGCAGGCCAGCGAAAGACACCTGATAGGCACCAGCAGCCAGGCCGCCGAAGAGGTACTTGCCAGCGCTGTCGGTGGTGGTGGTGCGGGTCGTGTCGTCGGCCGTGCCGAGCTGGCCGTCGGTGCCGGCGCCCTTGAGGGTCACGGTGATGCCAGCGATGCCCGTTTCGGTGCCGTCTTGCAGGCCATTGCCGTTGGTGTCCAGCCAGACGCGGTCACCGATGGAGCCCAGCTTCTGCACGTAGCCAGCGTCGACGGTGGTGTTGTTCTCGCCGGCGGCCAGGGTGATGGTGCCGGTGGTGCCCGAGACACCCACGTCGGAGTCGCTTGCATCGTCACTGCCGCTGTTGGCTGTGGTGAAGTCGTAACCCGACTTCGCATCGAAGCTCACCTGGTAGGCGCCAGCGGTGAGCCCGCTGAACAGGTACTTGCCGTTCGCGTCGGTGGTGGTGCTGGCCGTGGTGTCGTCGGCGGTGCCGAACTGGCCGTCGGTGCCGGCACCCTTCAGGGTGACGGTCACGCCCGCAGCGGCTGTGTCACCGGCGTCCTGCACGCCGTTGCTGTTGTTGTCGATGAAGGCGAAGTCGCCAATCGAGCCCTTCTTCTGAACGATACCGGCGTCCAGGGTCAGGTTGACTTCACCGGGGTTCAGGTAGATCGGGTCGATCTGGCCGGTGGCATCGGCGTCGGAGTCGGTGGCATTGTCCGAGCCAGCGTCCTTCTGCGTGAATTCGTAGTCGGTGGGGATGTCCGACACCTTCACGGCGTACAGCTGGCCGGTCGACAGGTTGTCGAACAGGTAGTTGCCGTTGCCATCGGTGGTGGTGGTCTTGGTGATGTCGTCGGCGGTGCCGAACTGGCCGTCCAAGCCGGCGCCCTGCAGGGTCACGGTCACGCCAGCCACGCCGGCTTCGGTCGTGTCCTGCACGCCATTGCTGTTGGCATCGTTGAACACGCGGTCGCCCAGGGCGCCGCGCTTGAGGATCAGGCCACCGTCCACGGTGTCGTTCACGTCGCCGGGCTGCAGGGTGACCACCTGGGTCAGGCCGCTGGCGTCCGCATCCGAGTCGATGCTGTCGTCGCTGCCCTGGTCTTGCAGGGTGTACTGGCCCAGGCCGGTGGTGTCGGTGAACTGCACCTGGTACTGACCGGCGGTCAGGTTGGTGAAGCTGTACTTGCCGCTGGCGTCGGTGCTGGTCTGGCGCACCACGTCGTCGGCGGTGCCGAACTGGCCGTCAGCGCCCGCGCCCGTCAGGGTCACGGTGATGTTGGCCAAGCCTTGCTCGTTGGCATCCTGCAGGCCGTTTTCATTGGCATCGAAGAAGACGGTGTCGCCCAGGGCGGCCTTCTTGTTGACCACGCCTGCGTCGACGTCGAGGTTGTTCTCGCCGGCACCCAGGTTGATGACGCTGGTCTTGCCGAAGCTGTCGACGTCGGAATCGAGGGCTTCGGAATCACCCAGGTCTTGCCCCGTGAAGGTCTGCGTGGACTGAATGCCCGAGACGCTGACCTGATACTGACCCGCAGCCAGGTCGTTGAAGACGTAGTTGCCGCTGGCGTCGGTGGTTGTGGTGCGGGTGGTGTCATCCGCGGTACCCAGAGTGCCGTCAGAACCGGCAGAGGTCAGGGTGACGGTGATGCCGCCAATGCCCGACTCCGTGGCGTCCTGGCGGCCGTTGCCGTTCGCATCGAAGAACACGCGGTCACCGATGCTGCCCAGGTTGTCGACCAGGCCTGCATCGACATCGGTCTTGTTCTGGCCTGCGGCCAGGGTGAATTCGGCGGTCGATCCGTCGCTCAGTGCATCGGAATCGACGCCATCCGCACCGGCGTCGGCGGTGGTGAAAGTCTTGGTGGGGTCGATGTCGCTGAACTCGACTGCGTATTTGCCGGCCGAGACGTTGTCGAACTGGTACCGGCCGCTGGCGTCGGTCGTGGTCGTGGCCGAGGTGTCATCGCTTGTGCCGAACTGGCCGTCGGCGCCTGCGCCCTTGAGGGTGACCGTCACGCCGGCCACACCGGCTTCGGTGCTGTCCTGGATGCCGTCGCGGTTGGTGTCGTGCCAGACGAAGTCGCCCACCGAACCAAACGGGACCTTGAAGGTCATCACGTTGGGCTTGAGCGACAGGTCAGAGGCGCCGCAGCCCGTGGTGCCGCCGTTGTCCTGGACCTTGAACTGGAAGCCAGTCACGCCCGAGCTGTTGGCGTCGGGCTGGAATTGCAGCAGGCCTGCACGGATGTCCTGGATGGACACCAGCGTGCCGGCGGTCACTGGCGAGCCGTTGAGCAGCAGGCTGCCGGCTGCCGGCAGCGAGTCGATCAGAACGGCTTGGAAGGTGTTGCCTTCCACCGGGTCCTGGAAGCCGAAGTCACTTTCTTGCAGGATGTACGCGGAACCGTCGGCCATATCCACCGAATGGTCAGCACCTTGCGGGGCGTCGTTGACCGGGTCAATGAAGACTTGAACCACCAGGTTGATGGTCTGGCCGTTGCCCAGGTCGATCGCCACGGCGACGGCATAGAAGTCGCCGCTGTAGTTGGCCAGATTGCTGGCCGTGACTTCGAACGTGTCCGCATCGACCTGGCGCAGCAGCGGCGTGGGGGTTTCCGAAATCTGTTCACCGGTCGAGTCCACCGCGTAAAGCGTGCGGATCTGGAGGTTCGA
>JBEGRT010000189.1:0-4581 GCA_041180305.1 Pseudomonadota bacterium | reverse complement strand
TCGCAAGGTGCGCGAGGTGCCGGGCATCAAGAAGGTGCACGTCGCCTCGGGCGTGCGCTACGACCTCGCCGTGCAGAGCCCGGCCTACATCAAGGAGCTCGTCCAGCATCACGTCGGCGGCTACCTCAAGATCGCGCCGGAGCACACCGAGGGCGGGCCGCTCGCGAAGATGATGAAGCCCGGCATCGGCAGCTACGACCGCTTCAAGGCCTTGTTCGACCAGTACAGCGCAGAGGCCGGCAAGAAGCAGTACCTGATCCCCTACTTCATCGCGGCCCACCCGGGCACCACCGACGAAGACATGATGAACCTGGCGCTGTGGCTCAAGGCCAATGGCTTCAAGGCCGACCAGGTGCAGACCTTCTACCCCAGCCCCATGGCCACGGCCACGGCCATGTACCACTCGGGCCTGAACACGCTCAAGGGCATCAGCCGTGACCCGCGCAAGGGCGAGAAGGTCGACATCGTCAAAGGCGAAAAGCGTCGCCGCCTGCACAAGGCCTTCCTGCGCTACCACGACCCCAACAACTGGCCGCTGCTGCGGGAGGCGCTCAAGGCCATGGGCCGCGCCGACCTGATCGGCAACGGCAAGCACCACCTGATTCCCACCTACCAGCCCACCACCGACGGCGGCTACCAGAGCGCGCGCCGCAAGAACTCGACCCAGGCCGGCACCAAAACCTCGGTGGTGACGGTGGGCCGCGTGCAGGCACCCCGCAAGGGCCAGGTGCTCACACAGCACACCGGGCTGCCCCCGCGCGAGACCGGGCAGCGCGCCCCAGCCCGCCCCACAGGCCGCAAGCCTGGTGGCCGGCGCGACCGATAACCCCAAGTCCACACCCCGGTTCATGCACTGAATCGGGGCATTTCGCGACGCGGGGCATCAAGCCCCGACCTTGCGCTGCCGATAGCCCACCAGCGGGCCAAGCGCCAGGGCCTCGCAAGATCACATCCAGACGCTGGCGCCTTGAACACAGGAGCCAGGGATGACTTTGAACCAATGGCGCATCGGCACCCGCATCCGCGCCCTCGCCGTGCTCTTGCTCGCTGCGCTGAGCCTGATCGGTGCCGTGGCATTCCATCATGTACGACAAGCCACCTCCAGCATGGCCGAACTGGCCCACCAGGCTGGCACGGCACAGGCCTCCATCGATCTGGCACGCGGCGCCCAGGTGGCTTTCAAGACCCAGGTGCAGGAATGGAAGAACATCCTGCTGCGCGGCGGCAAACCTGAATCCTTCGACAAGCACCTGCAGGGCTTTCGCAAGGAAGGCACGCTCACCCAGGAGCGCCTGAGCAAGCTGGAGCCGCTTTACGCCCAGATGGGCATGGACCCTGCCCCGGTGGCCGCCTTGAAAGCCACCCACCAGCAGCTTCAGTCCGACTATGAGCAGGCCCTGAAAACCTATGATTCTGGCCAGCCCGAGGCCAGCGCCCATGCGGTCGACAAGCTGGTCAAGGGCAAGGATCGCCCGCCCACCGAGCAGATGGAAAAGCTGGTCGTGCAGGTGCGCGAACACGCCGAACAACTCAATGCAGCGGCCACGGCGCAGGCCGAATCTCGCCAGCAAAGCACGCTGTGGGGCCTGGCTGGCCTGTGGCTGGTCACCATGGCTTTGGGAAGCACCGCAGCGGTGCTGATCCAGCGCTCCATCACCCAGCCGCTGGAACAAGTGGTTCAGCATGTCACCGAACTCGCGCAGGGCCAGCTGGGCCGCCAGGCCAACGTGAGTGGCCAGGACGAAGTGGCGCAATTGCAGCGTGCCATGAACCAGATGAGCCACAGCCTGGAGGGAGTGGTGAACCAGGTGCGCCACTCGGCCACGCTGGTGGCGCAGGCCTCGGCCGAGATCGAGAACGGCAACCTCGACCTCTCGACCCGCACGGAGCAACAGGCCGCCAACCTGCAATCGAGCACACAGACCATCGAGGAACTCACGGTGGGCGTGGGCCACAACGCGTCGGCGGCCAGCCAGGCCCGAGATCTGGCCGAAGAGGCCACCACCATCGCCGAACAGGGCGGACAGGCGGTGGGCCAGGTCGTGCAGACCATGCACAGCATCCACGAAAGCTCGACCCGCATCCACGACATCGTGGGCGTGATCGACTCGATCGCCTTCCAGACCAACATCCTGGCGCTGAACGCTGCCGTTGAGGCCGCACGGGCTGGCGAACAGGGCCGAGGCTTTGCCGTGGTGGCCTCCGAAGTGCGGGCCCTGGCCCAGCGCAGTGCCACGGCCGCGCAGGAAATCAAGACGCTGATCCAGACCAGCGTGGAGCGGGTTCAGCACGGCGCCGAGCTGGTGCAGGACGCCGGGGCCACCATCGAACGCACGGTGCGCTCGGTGCAGCAAGTGCGCCAGGTGATTGCCGACATCGCCGAGGGTGCACGCCACCAGGCCAGCGGCATTTCGCAAGTGAACCAGGCTGTGGTGGGCCTGGACCAGACCATGCAGCAGAACGCTGCACTGGTGGAACAGGCCGCCGCGGCCGCCAGCTCGCTGCGCGAACAGGCCCAGAGCCTGAACCAGGCGGTGGCCTTTTTCCACGATTGATCAGGCTACAGGTGGCCACTCCGTGGCCGATAAGCCGGGTTCAGGTCTGTGACGCGCCTGAATTTGTATAACCTGGAGCACGACATCCATGACATTGCGTCACCTGCTGCTGAGTCTGGCCGCCTTGAGCGTGGGCATCACCACCACCGTCGGAGCCGTGGGCGGCTGGGGCCTGAGCGCCCTGGGCCACGCCATGGACGACACCGTGGTCGCCACCGAAGCCACCCAGAACGCCACCATGGGCGACATGGCCCACGATGCCCTTCGAGGTGATGTGTACCAGGCCCTGCTGGCCGCGCAGAACCAGCAGCGTGACGCGGTGCAGGCTGCGGCGCAATCGGCCAAGGAACACGCCCATGAGTTCCGCCAGCGCATCCATGCGCTCAAGCAACAGGCCCTGCCAGACCCCTTGCGTCACAACGCCGAAGCACTGGAGCCCACCGTCAAGGCTTACACCGCCAAAGGCGAGGAAATCGCAGGGCTGGCCTTGACCGAACCAGGCGAAGCCCTGGCACACCTGGAGGAGTTCAATGCGCTGTTCGAACGCCTGGAAAAGGAACAGGACGTGGTGATCGAGGGCATTGAGGCACACGCCAAGGCCCAAGACGCCGCCGCGCACACCCAACGCCGCCAGACGCAGGTGACCATGGCCGCCGTCACGGGGCTGGGCCTGTGCGCATTGCTGGGCACTCTGGCCCTGATCACCCGCCGCACCCAGCAACTGCTGGGCGAGGAACCGGAAGCCTTGCGCCAGCGCCTGGTGCGTGTGGCCCAGGGTGATCTGTCCCGGCAGGAGGGCCAGACCAGCGCGCCCCGTGACAGCGTGCTCGACAGCCTGCTGCACATGATCGACCGCGTGCGGCAGATGGTCGAAGACGTGCGCCAGGACGCCGACAGCGTGGCCAACGCCTCGAACGAGGTGTCGGCCGGCAGTGCCGACCTGGCCCGCCGCACACAGGAACAGGCCAGCGCCCTGGAACGCTCCGTCTCGGCCCTGTCGCAGCTGTCAGGCGCCGTGAGCCAGAACGCCGACAGCGCCCGGGAAGCCAATCAGCTCGCCCATGGCGCCAGCGATGTGGCCGAACAGGGCGGCGAACTGGTTCAGCAACTGGTCGGCACCATGCAGCAGATCCACCAGTCGTCGCAGAAGATCTCCGACATCATTGGCGTGATCGATGGCATCGCCTTCCAGACCAACATCCTGGCGCTCAATGCGGCCGTGGAGGCCGCGCGTGCCGGCGAGCAAGGGCGGGGCTTCGCCGTGGTGGCGGCCGAGGTGCGGTCGCTGGCGCAACGCAGTGCCAACGCCGCCCGTGAGATCAAGGGCCTGATCTCGGCCAGCGTCGAGAGGGTGACCGCAGGGGCCGAGCAGGCCGATGCCGCCGGCAGCACCATGCACAACATCGTCGGGGCCATTGGCCAGGTCACCCGCCTGATGGGCGACATCAGCCAGGCGACCCAGGAACAGACCCTGGGCCTGAACCAGGTGGCCGAAGTGGTGCAGCACATGGACCGCGACACCCAGGCCAATGCCGCCCTGGTGGAGCAGACCGCCACGGCCGCAGCCAGCCTGAATCAGCAGGCCCGCCACCTCACCGAAGCGGTATCGGTGTTCCGTGGGATCAGCGCACGAGCTGGTTGAACAGTTCGGCACGCATGCCCTGAGGCGCGCGTGTGCAATCGTCACCCAGCCAGCGGGCCACCGACTTCACCTCGATGGTCTGCTTGCGTTGGGGGTTGGTGTTGACGATCTTCTGCTCGATGCGCGTCTCTACCGGAGACACCGCATCGACCACGCCGTCAATGGACATCACATCCATCGAATGCATGGCCTGGCGCATGCCGCCCTTCGTGGGCGCACGGCATTTGGCATGGAAGGTGGTGCGGGTGCCCTTGATCTGCACCTCGGGGCTGCTGCACATGTCGCGGGCCATGTCCATCACACGAGACTGGAAATCGATGGCCGTGGCCGTCTGGCATTCCAGGGTGGGCTCGTAGCCTTCCGGCAAGCCCAGGGGCTTGAGCG
>JBEGRT010000188.1:0-12438 GCA_041180305.1 Pseudomonadota bacterium | reverse complement strand
CTGGGCCGATTGGTCGCCATTCAGCGGCGGGCTGGCCGTGCGCGGGCTGCCCCACACATCGGCCTCGTAGCTCTCGCCAACGAGCGCCACGTTCTTGCCATCCACCCCGAAGAAGCGGCTGGCGAACTCGCGGCCAGCGTCCAGGCCCTTCACCGGGTCGGCGATGGTGGCTGAGGTGGCGATGCAGGTGGTGCTGGCCTGGTCTTTACCGCAATAGGCACGCAGCCGGCGGATCAGGCAGGCAGTCTCGGCGCCCTGGGCCCCGGTGAAGGTGTGGGCCTCGTCAAAGACCATGAACTCCAGCCGTGCGTTGTCGAACAGCTCCAGGTCGTGCTGGCGGGTCAGCAGCAGCTCCAGCTGCTTCACGTTGGTCAGCAAGATGCGCGGCTGCTGGCCGGGCGTGCGCATGGCCTCGCGGCTGGTGCGCTCTTCGGCCGGGTGCAAGGCCACGTCCTGCTTCTTGGCCTGCATGTCGGCCAGCTTGGCCTGGTAGTCGGCCGCGGTGCTGCCGGGCGGCAGGCGCACGCCCACCACGTCAGACTCTTTCTGCGGCGTCTTGCCCACGTACATGCCGAAGGTCACGCCCGTGCCGGCCAGCAGCGCGCGCATGCGCTGCAGCTGGTCTTCGGCCAGCGCGTTCATCGGGTAGACGATGACGGCGGTGATGCCCGCGGTCGCGTCCTGGTCACGCAGCTGCAGGCAGCGGCTGATGATGGGAAACAGGAACGACTCCGTCTTGCCCGAGCCCGTGCCCGTGGCCACCAGCGTGGGCTGGCCGGCATGGATGGCGCGGAAGGCCTGTTCTTGGTGGCGGTAGGCCGCCGGGTAGGGCGAAAGCTTGCGGATGTGGGCGTGCAGCACGCCGTCCATCACCAGCTGCTCCAGCGTCGCCCCTTGCTGGAAAGTGCGCGACAGCGAGATGTACGGCCCCTTCATCAGCGGCGTGTTGCGGGTGTGCTCCAGGTTGAGCAGCGTCCGCATCTGCTGGTACAGGCCTGTGTCCGCAAAGGCGTAGGTGCTGAGCTGGTAACGCAGGAAGTCGCCGACCACCTGCTCGGTGTAGGTGATGGGATTGAGCATCAGAACAAGCCTCCCTGCTTGTACACGGCCGGTTCGGCATCGCTTGCACCGAACTCGTCGCCGTTCTTGTCCACGTTGTCGCTTTCATCAGGCGCGATCTGCTGGAGCACTGCTGCATGCGCAGCGCATTCGTCCCAGGAGCGCGAAACATTGACATCCATTTGCCATGCAAGCAGCCGCTCACCCAATGCTGACCGCACTGGTTGCAGCTCCTTAGCGCGTTGGTCTCGACCCAGGCCCAGGTCCGCCAATCGGAGGTACTCCGGCAACATCCATCCCGCCCCATCGTTTTGCGCCAGGAACTCGTTGATTCCGCGCTGCTGGAGATCGTGGAATGCCGCCAGAGAAAGAACCGGGTGGCGCAGTTCGGGAGCCATGTCCTTGTCAATGCGCCAGAAGCCTTTGGGGTTCAGACGCTTTGCACTCGCCCCGCCGAGCTGATCTTGCGGGAGATCGCAGTCTTCAAGAACCGCCGCAAAGTCGTCCCAGCTCAGTCCGAAGTGCCAAGCGCACACAGCTTCGTTGATCGCTTTCAGTCGAGCCCGCTCATGGGTGGTTAGGGCCAGTAGGCTGTACCAGCTTCTGCTACTCGACCGGTGCGGCATCCAGTGCTTGGCAAATGCCTTGTGCGGCAGGCCCAACCGCAATCCGAGTTCGGCAGCGATGCGCAGACCACCGGCACCCAGGGACGGTGTTGGTGTTTCGGCCACCACAAAGTAGTTGAGGTTCAAGCCGCCCAAGCGAACACGCAGCGTGAAGTCGTAGGCGAAGCTGTTCAACGCTGCCATCAGGGCGATCGATTGCTCAGCACCAGCACATTGCAGTACTGCAACCGAGTTGCCTGCCGGGAAGTCCGCCACAAGGCCGGAGAACATCGAGCGACTGTTTGTGGCTGAGCCGATCGCCAGAAATCCAACCTTCAGCCCAGACAATCGGCTGTCGGCATCGTCCTCGCTGCCGAGGTAATCGTCGCGAGACATCAGGTACTGGGGGTTTAGAACCTTGTCAGCAAAAGAGATGGGGTCCCAGACAGCCTTGCGCCCCTTACCGCTGACCCAGCCCTTCTCGCTGAAATCGAACTGCCCGACCATCCGTCCCTCGTAAAGCGGCAGGGCCACATCTTCGATGCTGCCGACCTGCAGCGCCTGACTGCCATCGCGCGAAAGCACCAGCCCCGCCGGCCGTTCCAGGATGTTGCGCGGACCGGCATACGGCTGCCACTGCCCTTTCAGCCAGTGACCGTACTCGTCCGGCTGATATCCCTTCTCTTCCCACTTCGGCCGCGGCGGAAACAGCCTGGAGTCGTTGGTCATGTGGAACTCGGTGGCGTACTTGACGCCCCAGCCACGTTCGCTCTTGTCCCCCAGCAGCACCCCGTTGGCGTAGATCTTCTGCAGCACCCGCAGGTCTTGCTCGCTGCGGATTTCCAGGATGGCCTTGGAGTACGGCGAGAACTCACGCACCCGGTCGCGCGGGTAGGCCAGCACATGCCGCTCGGCCTGGGCCCAGTCGTCCACGTTGCGGTGCATGAAGGCCGCGCGAATGGCCTGGGTGGTGCCAGTCTTCTGGATCACCAGCGGGCAGAATTTGAATCGCGAGTCGATGTCGAACACCTTCTCGCGGTTCTCGAAGCCGAACAACCACTGCCATTCACAGTGGTCCAGGAACAGCGTCCGCAGGTCGGTGGTGCCCTTGTCGGTGTAGACACCACTGGGCACGATCATGCCCATGCGCCCGTGCGGGCGCATCAGCGCATGGCTCAGCTCCAGGAACATCTTGAAGGTGTTCAGGTCGGCCGAGCCCTGGTGCAGGAAGGGGTGCCCGCTGTCGGCAAAGCCCTTGTTCTTTTTGCGCTGGGCGCGCCACTTGTCATGCAGGCGCTGCGACACGGCGAAGCTGTCGCGGCCACGGCCACCCAGGTTCAGGTCGTGCTTCTTCTTGCCGTCCTTGTCGGTGGTGACGCGGTCGCCGTAGGGCTGGCCCACGCACTTCACCCAGTTGGACATGGCCTTGATGCCGGCCACGTAGCCGATCCAGTCGTGCTCCAGCTGCGGCACAGCCTTGAAGTACTCGATCTGCTGGGCCAGCGCATCCTGCTTGCCGTAGGCGCGGTACAGCGGGTCGTGGTTGGAGAAGAACTCCTTGGAGCTGGGCTTCTGGATCTCCCAGGGCGGGTTGCCCAGCATCGCGTCAAAGCCCTGCTGGCTGGCCGTGAACACGTCGGGGAACTCCAGTTCCCAGTGGAAGAAGCGACGCTTGGCGGCCACCTCGGTGGCCACGGCCAAGGCAGCGGCATCCGGCAGAGCGAACTGCAGCGGCAGCGGGGTCAGCTCGATCTGCTCACCCGGCCAGAACCACAGCGCGCACCACAGGTCCATGCGAGCCTTCAGCGCGTGGTAATGCGGATTGGCCAGCACCTCGTCGCGGTAGACCGCGGCGCGGCGGTCGCTGTCGTGCACAGGCAGGCGGTGCAGCTTCTTGAACACCTTGAGCAGCTCGTCATGCACCTCGCTGGCTTCCAGGCCACCGCCGAGGGCCATCTGCCCGCTGAGCTGGCCGGCCAATTGCTCGGGCACGGCCTTGGCGCGCGCAGCGATGGCGGCGGTGAACTTGTCACCGCGTTGCTTGCCCTTGGCATCGGTGTAGAAGTGGTTGACCAGGTTCTGCGGCTTGTCCTTCTGGTAGTCCTTGTCACCGCCTTCGCGGTCCCAGGCCAGGGCCGGGTAGTCGCGGTAGGTGTCGAACCAGGTGCCTACCAGGGCGTTGCCCACCTTGAGCTTGTGGTCCAGGAAGCCGAAGGGCAGATCCCGGTCCATGGTCTCGACCCACAGGGCCATGCGGCCAAGCTCCACAGCCAGGGGGTCCAGGTCCACGCCGTACAGGCAACGCTCGACGATGTGGCGCTTGAGCTGAGCGCGCAGCGCGTCTTCAAAGCCTTCTTCTGTGGGGCGCAGCTTCAGCAGTTCATCGCTCAGCACCTCGCTGATCTGGCCGTCGGCCATGCGGGGCACGCCGCCGTCGTCGGCCCGCTCGATCAACTTGTGGTGGTACAGCGAGGCCACCAGAGCATCGGTCAGGTAACGCAGCGCACCGGCCAGGAACGAGCCCGAGCCCATGGCTGGGTCACACACCTTCAGCGCCAGGATGTCCGCCGGGCGCTTGGGTTGCCATTCCACCACCTCAGTCAGGCCCGTGCGTGGGTCCACCTCGCTGCGCACCGCCTCATAGGCCAGCGGTTGAAGTGCTCGGCGCACCGTGGGCGCGGCCAGCTGCGGGCGGGTGTAGAACGTGCCCGCGCCCTTGCGCGTGCCACCCCAGCGCACCAGGTAGAACTGGCCAGGGGCCACCTGCCGAGCGCACAGGCTGCGTGCGGCCTTGGCCAACGCTTCGGCATCTTCCCCTTGGGTGGCCCCAGCTGCGCGGCGGCCACGCGGCTTCTTCACCAAGCCCGCAATAACGGCGGCCTTCTCCAGCCAGGCCTGGGCACGCTGCAGATGGTCTTGGCTCAGAGCCAGCTCATCGACATCCGCTGCCACGGGTTCGGGGTCTTCCTCGTCCTCGGAAGCCTCTTCGGTGTCATCGGCCTGGGCTTCCGGCTCGACCTCTTCCTCGGCTTCCGCGGCAGCTTCATCTTCGCCACCGCCTTCCTCATCGCCACCGCCCTTGTCCTTCTTCTTGAGCGCTTCGAAGAGTTGCTTGATGACCGCGTCGCCCATGCCTTCCAGCTGCGACAGGGTCAGGGCCGGTTCGTCGCCCACGGCCAGGAAGATGACCGGGTCATTGGCCGCCGCCTGCTTTAGCTCGAAGTCCAGCAGGCCTTCGTACAGGATGCCGATGTATTCAGATGACAGGGCGGAGAAGTCCACCGGCGCATCGACGAGCTTGTTGTTGCGCCCCTGGCGCACCCGCACCTTCGTGCGCGTGAGCAGGCGCAACATGCGCTGCACCTGACGGTCCGTCACGGCGTTCTGCGGCCCCTCCAGCAAGGCCAGGGCGCGATCGATGCCGTCCTTGGAAGTGGCATCGCCCGGAGCGAACAGGGCGCCGCTGTAGTGCGGCACCGGCAAGGCTTCGTGGGACGAGCCTTCGTGGATCAACCGGAACAGCGCCATCAGCCGAGGCCAGGCGCTGCGGCTTTGCGAGAGGCGGTCGTTGCCGCGGCCGGTGGCGCGGCGGTCCAGGTTCTGCCGCAGGCCTTCCAGGCTGTAGGCGCGCTGGTAGAGGGGGTTGTCCACCGGCAGCAGGTTCCGGGCTTCCGCGAAGAGCGTGATGATGCAGCGCATCACAATGCGCGAGCCGGCCACGTACAGGTCGGCATAGGCCGGCGCGGTGCCTGCCTGCTGGGCTTGCTCGATGGCGCTGTGGGACGCGGTGATCAGCTCTTCTACGGCTTGGCGGACGCGCTCGCCCAGCACAGCGGACAGGTCAGCCTGGCCCTTGCGTGAGGCGAGGATGGCCGCCAGCAGCGGCCCTTGCCGTTGACCTTCAGCGGCCGCCAGCGCACCGCGGCTGACCAGCTGCCTCCATGCGGTGACCTGTGGGCCTGGGGCGCCTTCAACGAACCAGAGGTCGATGTCCCACTCGCACCAGGCGTCGTAGTCCTGACCGGCATGCACCAGCCGCCACTGGCGGCCGTTGGTGACCAGCGCCAGGGGCTGCTGCTTCTGGCGCAGCCACTCCACCACTCGGCTGAGCAGTTGGCGCGATCGGCCCACGCCCAGGCGGCCGCTGAACTGCCGCGATGCGCCATCTTCTGGCACGAACACTGGCAGCACCTCGCCCTGCGGCCCTTGCCACAACCGGCGTGGCTTGACCAGGGCGCCGGTAAAGCTGCGCAGGCTCCAGCGTGAATCCACGGCCTGGGCCTTCTGCCATTCAGCGTCAGGCAGCTCGGCCAGGTCGTGCAGCACGAAGTCCAGCAGGGCACTGAGGGCCTCGTTGCTGCCATCGAAGGCGGTGACGGCGCGGCGCAGGCGTTCGGCACGCCAGCCCGGCAGGGGCGCAGGTTCAGCCGCGAAGTCGCTGGCGATCTTGTCCGGGGCGATCAGCAAGCCGCCGTGCTTGAGGCTGCTCCACCAGTCGATCATGATGCTCATTGCGCGCTCCCCGGCAGGCGGATTTCGATGCTCACGGGGAAAACCTGGGCCTGGCCCAGGAGGGTGAAGCGGTCGGGCATGACGTACTTGAGGATGCGGTCGCGTTCCTGGGTCAGGCGTTCGAGCAGGTCACCGAACTGGCCCTGGCGGCGCTTTAATTCGTCTTGCAGATCACGCAGTTCACGCTCGGCCTTCTCGTTGACGTCTTCCAGCAGCGAGTACTGCAGCTGCTGGGTGCGGCGCTCTTCGATCTCGCGTTTGATCTTCTCGATGCTCTGCTCGCGCTGCAGGCTGGCCACTTCACGGATACGGCGCTCGAAGGCAGCCTTTTCGTACTCGGTGGCGACGGTGCCCGCTGCCTTGAGTTCTTGGACCAGCGTGATCGTCAACTGCTCGCGGTAGGCGGTCAGCCAGGACTTCACATCAGTGTCGATGTCGTCCCACAGGTCACGCGCCTTGCTGATGCTGGCGGTGTCTTCTGCGCCAGGCGCGGCGGCGGCATGGGGGCCGGCATAGGGCAGCGGGCTGCCCAGGTCCCCTGCAGTCATCGGCAGGGCAACGGTGCGCACCCAGTGGTGCAGCGTCTCCCGTAGCTCGTTGATGCCCAGCTCTTCGACCGTCAGCAACACCAGCGCGTCCACGCCCGCAGGCACGGGCCCGCGGGTGACCACCCATCGGCTGGGTGGCGTGAACTCGCTCTGCCCGCCAGGAAAGCGCAGGCGCGCGAAGGAGGTGAGTGCCTGACGCATCACCGGGTGGCCCAGGTGCATCAGCACCGTGTCCGGCGAGGGCGTGAACACCGGCCGGCCGTTGACGTTGTGGATGAAGTAGCGGTTATCGAACACCAGCCAGGGCATCGCCCCAGCCACGCCGCGGTCACCACGCAGCCGCAGGCTGTCGTCAGCCACCGCCTGCCAGCGTGCGGGCAGCGGCGTGCGTAGCCGCATGCGGCCGGTCGCGTCCGGGCCCTGCAGGGGTTCCTGGGCGCTGCCCAGGCCCAGCGCCATGCGCAAGGTGTCTTGCAGCGTCTGCGGGGTCAGGTCCAGGTCGGTCAGCAGACGTTCCAGCCGCGCACGTTCTTCAATGCCCCGCTCGGCCGTGACCACGCGCGCGTCATCGGTGGCGTGCTGTCGGGTTCCGATCTCGCGTTCCAGGTCCGCCAGCACGTCCTGGTCGTCGTTCAACTCCATCATGCGGCGCTGGAAGGCCGCATCGAACAGCTCGCCCACGGAACCCAGGTCCTCGCGGATGTCGTTGACCTTTTCCAGCACGCGCGCCACGAACGCCAGGTCGGCGTCGTCGTCGCTGGCGAAGTGGAAGATGGTGACGTCGCGGGCTTGGCCGTGCCGGTCAATCCGGCCGTTACGTTGCTCCAGGCGCGAGGGGTTCCAGGGGATCTCGTAGTGCACCAGCAGCCGGGCGGTGTGCTGCAGGTTCAGACCTTCCGAGGCGGCGTCGGTAGCCACCAGGATCTGGACGGGTGACCCTGGGTCATTGAAGGCGAGCTTGATGCGCTCGCGCTCGTCGTCTGACATGCCTCCGTACAGCTGCACGATGGCGCCCGCATCGGCACCGTATTCGCGCTCCAGCCGCTGCACCAGGTAGTCCAGCGTGGTCTTGTACTCGGTGAAGATGATCAGCCGCTCGTCGGTGTTCCAGGCTTCAGCGTTGCGCAGGCGTTCGTTGATCAGCTCCCGCAGCCGATCGAACCGTGCGTCCACCGCGGGCACCTTGGTGGTGACCGGCAGCTCCGTGAGCTTCAACGCCTTCAGGGCGGCGTCCACCGCATCCACCTCGCGGGTCAGCTGACCCAGGTAGGGGTGCATCCAGGCACCGACGACATGCGCGGCATGCAGGTTGCGGCTTTCGCGCTCCTGGTCGTCGTCGATATCTTCTTCGACGGCTCTGCGTGCGGCCAGCACCTCGCTGGCCTGGGTCTTGTCCTGGGCGGCCAGGCCGGCCTTGAAGCGCAGCCAGCTGTCGGCGAAGGTGACGGGGCTCGACAGCAGGCGCTTGCGCAGCACCTCGATGGCGAAGTTCAGCACGGCGCGCACCTCAGGGGCAGCCATGATCTGGCGCTTGAGTGCCGCGCAGAAGGCACGCACCGCCACGGCCAAGTCCTTCTCGGCCCGCAGCATGAACAGCGGCATGGGCTTGAGGTTGCGCGTGGCGAAGCGCGGAGGCCGGCCGGCGTCCTTGTCTTGCGTGTTGATCTCGCTCTTCAGGCGGCGGATCAGCACGTCGCCGATCATCGCGCGCTCCTTCTCGGTGAAGGTGGGCGTGCGGGTGAAGCGGACGGGATCTAGTTGCTCCAGCAGCCCGGAGAAGCAGCGGGTGTGGCCGTTGTGCGGCGTGGCCGTCAGGAACAGGCGGTGCTCGAACCACGGGGTCAGCAACCGCAGCATTTCGGCCAGGTCGCTGTCCTCGCCGAAGTTCGACGGCATCAGGTTGTGCGCTTCATCGACGATCAGCAGGTCCCAGGGCAGCTGGGCGCTCTGTTGATTGCCATTCTTGGTCGCGTTGCAGTTGGCGATGAACTGCTCCAGCACGTCGGGCTGCCGCAGGTAGTGGTACGACGTGATGATCCGGGGCAGCGCGCGCCACGGGTTGGCGTCCAGCCCCATCTCCTTCTGCAGGCGGTGCGTGGAGGCCTTGTCCACGATGTCGAAGCCCAGCGAGAACTTCTCTTCCATTTCCTGCTGCCACTGGGTGCGCAGGGAGGCCGGCGTGATGATCAGCACCCGCCGGATACGGCGCTTGCGCACCAGCTCGGCCAGGATCAGCCCGGCTTCGACGGTCTTGCCAAGGCCGACGTCGTCGGCGAGCAGCAGCGACACGCGCGGCATGCGCATGGCCCGGGCCAGGGGCACCAGTTGGAAGTCATCGGCACTGACGGCGCCATACACGGGCGCGGTGGGAACCAGGTCCGCCGGCCGTCCGGGATCGTCCGGAGAGAGGAAGGGCGTGACCGCAGTCCAGCGCGTGGCGCGCTGCAGGGCCAGGAACTCGTGCATGCGCATCGGCGCATCGGCGTCCACGCGGGGGAGCGCGTTGGGCTCCAGCACCACGGGCTGGCGCTCGCGCTCCCACAGCAAGGTTTCCTCGGGGTCTCCGTCAGCGTCGCTGAACTCGATGGTGACGAGGTGCAGTTGCTCGGACGTCTTCGACGCAGCAAAGGGCTCTACCGCCGAGATGACGCCGCGCCGGTTGCGCACCGTGGCCAGCATGCCAACGCGGGGGACTTGGATCGGGTCAGTCGTCATCAACAGGGCGGAGTGATTGGGTAGGTGACGCACACCATGCCCCCAGCCCAGCAGCCCCGAAACCCTGACCCACGGCAGCCGCGCTGACCCCGATCAAATTCGACGCCTTGCCGGGCGGGCATGTGAGCCTCGCTTTCTCGGCTGGCCACCTTCCAGAATGGACAGGAAGGGCCTCCATCGAAATCACTATACCTGTGGTTACAGACAGGCCGCGTGGAGCAGTGATTCAGGCGCGACAAGGACGGCCTGTGGCGCTTCGCGGAGCCGAAGCCACTCGGCAATCAGTAAGCTTCCTTCCAGAGCGGCGATCCCATGTCTTGCAGCGAATTTGAGACCCCGATGGCGCACGGCCATCGGGGTCGATCTGTCAGGCCGAGTCGAAAAGCTCGTCGGTGATCTCTTGATGCACCTGCCGGCAGAGCGTGCTCAGGCGCTGGCCGCCCAGCAGCATGAGCCGGCCCGTCATCTCGAAGTCGGAGATCGGGTTGCGCACCAGCCGGCCGCACTCGATCGCCGTGGCGTCATCGGGCTCGGGCCGCAGCAGGTCCAGCGGCATGACGACCAGGTGTTGCAGCGGCGCCATGGCGATGGACAGCGTGAGGTCTGCACCCGGGCTGGGCCGACGCGGGCGCTCGACGTCCAGACGGGCGACGCTCTCCAGGTGATGGCGATCACCGATGAGGACGAGGTCGCCTGAACGCGGCAAGGCGGTCGGGCTGGGTCGGCGTATGGCTTGAAGGTCGGCGTCGAACACCATGACGCCGTCGCAGCTGAATCCCTGGAGGTATTCCAGGACGTAGAGGCGTCGCCCGTCGAGGGCGGCGTCGATTGCCTTTGGCATGTTCGGCATGTTCATCTCCTGTTGACTTGCCGGTGGGCCGCCACACGGGGCGGCGGGATGTGTTTCATCGGTTTGTTGGCCACAAGGAGAGGCCCGGTGCGTCTCCCCGGCCGCGTCAGCCATTCGCGAAGAAGCGCTCCAGCTCCAGCCCAGCAAACCGTGCCTTCATGGCCTCCAGGAACTTGCGCACCTCCGGCGTGTCCGCGGCCACGCCCTCGTCCAGGCGGGTGCGCTTGGCGTTCTTGATGTCGCTTTCGGTGACGGGGTAGCCCTGCTCCGTCAGCCAGGCTGCCAGTTGCTTGTAGCTCCAGGTTTCCTTCTCGCCGGCCAGCCCCCACACCTCCTGGGTGAAGGCGGCCAGGAAGGTGCGCACCACCAGGCGCAGCAGGCCATCCTCGCCACCCCGCAGGTGCTTCTGGCCGGTGCCACCGCGCAGCCGCTTGGTGGCCGGCTCGGTGGGCCCGGCACCCGCTTCGGCGCCGGAGGATTGCCACAGGCGGCGCCGGCGGTTGCCCAGGTGGGTGACCATGGCGGCCTGCCACTGGTTCCAGTCCTCCAGCGTCTTCAGGCACTTGTCCTTCTTCCAGCGGCGGAACACCTCACGCACCATGACCGCGTCCTCGACGGTTTCCCAGGGCACGGTGTCGAAGGCCAGGTGCTTGGCGTCGTAGGGCGCCAGGAGAACCATGCGCGCATTCACCGGCCGACGCTTGAAGTCGTACTCCAGCGCCACAGCCACCTCGCGGGGGCGCTTCTGCAGGTCCCAGCCCTTGACCAGCTGGTCGCGCAGCGAGTCGAACGAATCCTGGGGCAGGCGCTGGCCGGGCTGACGCTCCAGGGCCAGGCGGATCATCCAGTCCGACGCGCCCTCGGCCGAGTACAGGTGATTGCGCTCTTCCTCGCTGGCGTTCTCGGGGATGGTCACCTGATGACCGGCCTTCGCGCAGATGGCGGGGTGCTCGCCGTCGCGCTCGATGGTGAAGCAGCCGCGGGTGCGAGGGATGAAGACCTGCAGCACCTGGTGCTTGGCTTCGACCATGGAGGTGCCCGGCGCCACCCGGTCCACCAGGGCCTGGTAGCGGCGGCAGATCGTGCCGGTCAGGTCCAGCTGGTCGGTGGGCACGCTCATCAGCGCGCCGTCGGTCGTCACCGACAGTGCCTTGGCGCCGGGCGGTAGCTTCCACAGGATTTCGCCTAGGGTGGCACGGACGAAGCCGCAGACCAGCGCGGCCACGGCGGCTTCCGAGACGCGCGACAGGCCGATGGGCACCCCGCGCAGCTCCTTGGGGCCGAAGGCGCGCTTGCCTTTGTAGCCCTGGCCGGTCTTTCCATACAGCCCGTTGCCCACCAGCTTGCAAAACTCAAAGGGCAGTGTCTTGCGCTTGAACTTCAGCCGCATCTTGCGGACGTAGATGGCGAAGCTCTCCATGGGGCGGTAGCCCTCGTCGCCCAGCGCGGGCGGCGGGAAGGTCATGCCTTCACTGGGCACCAGCACCTCGCGGCTGTCCGGGCTGGCTTGCAGCGTCGGTATCTCGGCGCGGCCTTTCGTCCCGCTCTTCTCTCTTTTGTCGCGCCAGCGCTTGAGCAGCGGCTCGCTTTCGGCGAACACCTGGGCACGGGGCTTGAACGGGATGACCAGGCCGATGATGACTTCGAGCTGCGCCCCCATGGCCAGCGCCAGTTCGATTTCCGGGGCGGTGCACAGCGACACGCCCGATAGAGTGAAGCACAGGCCGGTGTCCAGCGGCACCGGCAGGCAGGGGTACTCGGTGCCGGCAGGGAAGGTGAACCGAACCTGGGCGAAGCCGGCGACCGGACCGATGAAGGCCTGCAGGTCCTTGGTCCACAGCACACGCTCGTAGTCCAGGGCCATGAACACGGCCAAGCCGGTCAGGTAGGCCCCGGACAAGTCGCTGTCGCGCCAGGGACGCACTTCGCTGGGGCCGAAGATGAAGGCCTCGTTTCGGCCGCCTGCATACGCGTCGGCGAGGAAGGGTTCCAGCCAGCGGCGGATGTCCGAGGGCACGCGCTCGGTGCGGGTAACGGGCCGTTGGCTCAGCGAGTCCCAGGCCACGCTGCGGGCCTTGACGTAGTTCAGGGCCACATCGGGGTGGACGCCGTCCTCGCGCATGCAGGCTTCGGCCAGGCGCACGGCCAG
>JBEGRT010000187.1:0-9163 GCA_041180305.1 Pseudomonadota bacterium | reverse complement strand
AGCACCGGCGCCGACGATCCGCCCGGAATCACGGCCTTGAGCGTGCGGCCCTTGCGCACGCCGCCGGCCAGCTCCAGCAGCTGGCCAAAGGACGTGCCCAGCGGCACCTCGTAGTTGCCCGGCAGCTCGACATCGCCCGAGACCGAGTAGATCTTGGTGCCGCCGTTGTTGGGCTTGCCGCAAGCCAGGTAGGCCTGCCCGCCGTTGCGGATGATCCAGGGCACCGCGGCAAAGGTCTCGGTGTTGTTGATGGTGGTGGGCTTGCCGTACAGGCCGAAGCTCGCCGGGAACGGCGGCTTGAAGCGCGGCTGGCCCTTCTTGCCTTCGATCGATTCGATCAGGGCGGTTTCTTCACCGCAGATGTAGGCGCCGAAACCATGGTGCGCGTGCAGCTGGAAGCTGAAGTTGCTGCCCATGATCTGGTTGCCCAGGTAGCCAGCGGCACGGGCTTCTTCCAGGGCCGCTTCGAAGCGCTCGTACACCTCGAAGATTTCGCCGTGGATGTAGTTGTAGCCCACCGAAATGCCCATCGCGTAGGCCGCGATGATCATGCCTTCGATGACGATGTGCGGGTTGTGCATCAGGATCTCGCGATCCTTGGCCGTGCCCGGTTCACCTTCGTCGGAGTTGCACACCAGGTACTTCTGGCCGGGGAACTGGCGGGGCATGAAGCTCCACTTCAGGCCGGTGGGGAAACCAGCGCCGCCGCGGCCACGCAGGCCCGAAGCCTTCACCTCGGCGATCACCTGGTCCTGGGTCAGGCCTTCACCACCATCTTTGCCCAGCAGCTTGCGCAGGGCCTGGTAGCCACCACGGGCTTCGTAGTCCTTGAGGCTCCAGTTCTTGCCGTCGAGGCCGGCATAGATCTGGGCGCCGATGTGACGGCCGTGGAAACAGGTTTCGGTGCCGCTCGATTGGAATTGGCTGAGATCGATCATCGCTCTGCCCTTTTACTTCGCGTTGGACTTCAGAACGTCGAGCAGCTTGTCCAGCTTCTCGGTGCTCATGAAGCTCAGCATCTGACGGTCATTGACCAGCATGACGGGCGCATCAGCGCAAGCGCCCAGGCATTCGCTGGGCTGCACGGTGAAGACGCCGTCGGCGGTGGTGCCATAGGGCTCGACGCCCAGCTTGCTGCACACATGCTGCAAGGCCTTTTCGCCGTCGCGCAGCTGGCACGGCAGGTTGGTGCACACGTTCAGCTTGAACTGGCCCACCGGCTTCTGGTTGTACATGTTGTAGAAGCTGGTGACTTCGTGCACGGCCATGGGGGCCACACCCAGGTAGTCAGCCAGTTCCTGCTCGCTTTCAGGCGACACCCAGCCACGCTCTTGCTGGAGGATGGCCAGACAGGCCATCACGGCAGAGATGCGCTGATCGGCCGGGTACTTGGCCAGTTCGCGGTCGAACCGCGCTTTCGTTTGTTCGCTCAACATGGTGTGTTTCGCTGCTGTGTTCGGAGTGCTCGGCTCAGCGGTCGATCTCACCGAACACGATGTCCATCGTGCCGATGATGGCCACGGCGTCGGCGATCATGTGGCCGCGACCCATTTCGTCGAGGGCGGCCAGATGCGGGAAGCCAGGGGCACGGATCTTCAGGCGGTAAGGCTTGTTGGCGCCGTCGCTGGCCAGGTAGATGCCGAACTCGCCCTTCGGGTGTTCCACGGCGGCGTAGGCCTCGCCCTCGGGCACGTGGAAGCCTTCGGTGAAGAGCTTGAAGTGGTGGATCAGCTCTTCCATGGAGGTCTTCATCTCCAGGCGCGAAGGCGGGGCCACCTTGTGGTTGTCGGTGATGACAGGACCGGGGTTCTTCTTGAGCCAGTCCACGCACTGCTTGATGATGCGGTTGGACTGGCGCAGCTCTTCCACGCGCACCAGGTAGCGGTCGTAGCAGTCGCCGTTCTTGCCGATGGGCACGTCGAAGTCCATGTCGGCATAGACATCGTAAGGACGCTGCTTGCGCAGGTCCCAGGCGATGCCCGAACCACGCAGCATGGCACCCGAGAAGCCCAGGTTCATGGCGCGCTCAGGGCTGACCACGCCGATGCCCACGGTGCGCTGTTTCCAGATGCGGTTGTCGGTCAGCAGGGTCTCGTATTCGTCGACCAGGGCCGGGAAACGCTGGGTGAAGTCCTCGATGAAATCGAGCATCGTGCCCTGGCGGTTGCGGTTCAGCTCGGCGATGGCGCGGCCGTTCTTGAGCTTGTTGACCTTGTACTGCGGCATAGCGTCCGGCAGGTCGCGGTACACGCCACCCGGACGGAAGTAAGCCGCGTGCATGCGGGCACCCGACACGGCTTCGTACATGTCGAACAGGTCTTCACGCTCGCGGAAGCAGTAGATGAAGATGTTCATCGCGCCGCAGTCCAGACCGTGCGCACCCAGCCACATCAGGTGGTTCAGGATGCGGGTGATCTCGGAGAACATCACGCGGATGTACTGCGCACGCACAGGCACTTCGATGCCCAGCATCTTTTCGATGGCCAGGCAGTACGCGTGCTCGTTGGACATCATCGACACGTAATCCAGTCGGTCCATGTAGGGCAGCGACTGGATGAAGGTCTTGCTTTCGGCCAGCTTTTCGGTGGCGCGGTGCAGCAGGCCGATGTGGGGGTCGGCACGTTGGATCACTTCGCCGTCCAGCTCGAGCACCAGACGCAGCACGCCGTGTGCGGCCGGGTGTTGGGGGCCGAAGTTCAGGGTGTAGTTCTTGATATCTGCCATGACTCAGTCTCTGGGCTCAGTGCAGGCCGCCGTAGTTGTCTTCACGGATCACGCGAGGGGTGATCTCGCGCAGCTCGATGGACACGGGTTGGTAGACCACGCGCTTTTGCTCGGCGTCGTAGCGCATTTCCACGTGGCCGTTGGTCGGGAAGTCCTTGCGGAACGGGTGCCCGATGAAGCCGTAGTCGGTCAGGATGCGGCGCAGGTCTTCGTGGCCGTCGAACACGATGCCGTACAGGTCGAAGGCTTCGCGCTCGAACCAGTTGGCACTGGTCCACAGCGGGGTGACCGATGCCAGGATGGGGAAGTCGTCGTCGGTGGCGAACACGCGCACGCGCAGGCGCCAGTTGTGCGTCAGCGAGAGCAGGTGCGAGACGGCAGCAAAGCGCGGGCCTTCGGCGAATTGCGACGGGGCGCCATCCTTGTAGGCCGAGTAGTCCATGCCGCACAGGTCCATCAGCTGCTCGAAGCGCAGGCTGGCATGGTCGCGCAGCGTGGTGGCCACCGCGTAGTAATCGGCGGCCTTGACGGTCAGGGTGAGCTCGCCGAGGGCGCGGTCGAGGCGAACGATCTTGTCGCCCAGCACGCTCTTCAGGTTTTGCTCAAGGGTGTCGAGTTTCACGGTCATGGTGTGCCCTGCCCTCAGCGTGCGATGGTGTTTTCACGGCGCACCTTGGCCTGCAGCTGCAGGATGCCGTACAGGAGCGCTTCGGCGGTCGGGGGGCAACCGGGCACGTACACATCGACGGGCACGATGCGGTCACAGCCGCGCACCACCGAATAGCTGTAGTGGTAGTAACCACCACCGTTGGCACACGAACCCATCGAGATCACCCAGCGGGGCTCGGCCATCTGGTCGTACACCTTGCGCAAGGCCGGGGCCATCTTGTTGCACAGTGTGCCGGCCACGATCATGAGGTCGGACTGACGCGGGCTGGGACGGAACAACATGCCGAAACGGTCGATGTCGTAACGTGCCGCACCCGCGTGCATCATTTCCACCGCACAGCAGGCCAGACCGAAGGTCATGGGCCACATCGAGCCGGTCTTGGACCAGTTGATGAGCGTGTCAGCCGTGGTGGTGATGAAGCCTTCTTTGAAGACGCCTTCGATACCCATTTGAAGCTACCTTATTGCTTGCCTGACCTGCAGATCATTCCCAGTCCAGGGCGCCCTTCTTCCACTCGTAGGCAAAGCCCACCACCAGGATGGCCAGGAAGAGCATGATGGTCCAGAAACCGACGGCACCGATCTCCTTGAGGGCCACAGCCCAGGGGAACAGGAAAGCGATTTCCAGGTCGAAAAGAATGAAGAGGATGGCCACGAGGTAGTAGCGCACATCGAACTTCATGCGGGCGTCTTCGAAAGCCTCGAAGCCGCACTCGTAAGGCGAGTTCTTCTGCTCGTCAGGACGACGAGGACCAAGCAAGGCACCGAGAACCTGCGGGGCCACCCCCACGCCGATGCCCACCAGGATGAACAGGATGACTGGGAGGTATTGCTCAAGCTGGAACATGAGTAGACCTTGTGCTCGGTTTACAAAAAGACAATAAAAAAGCGCGCTGCGAGTTTAACCGCCGACCCACGACAGATCAGCACAAACCCTCAACGCGCCCACTTGAGTCTTGCGTACAACAACCACCACTGCCTGAATGCAAGCTGGCGCTGACGAACCCTTGATCAACCTGAACCTGAACTGAACGGCTGATCATGGGTTGGCACGAAGACTCTGTTGAATTCTCTGGTGCCGACGGCGAGACTCGAACTCGCACAGCTTTCGCCACTACCCCCTCAAGATAGCGTGTCTACCAATTTCACCACGTCGGCAAAACAGCCCCTACACGAGGCTAGTTCTTCGATTGCTTCGGCTGGCATGAGGCTCGCTCACCGAAGACTCAGATTCTAACCCGAAAAATCGGCACTTCTGTTTGAAACGCCGGAATGTTTCGGTGTGTTGTCAAACGAGCGCGCAAGCCTTGCACGCCCGTTTGCCCCGGCCATCACTTGGCCGGGATCAGTGCCGCGCCAGAAGCTGCAGCCGACGGTGCGGGCACTGCAGCCGAAGCTGCAGACGCCGCCGAGGCAGCGCCCGCCTGGTCCAGGATCGAGGCCTGGGGGGCCGTCGAGCGATGGTTGCCCAGGTAGGCCAGCGCCAGCGTGCACACAAAGAACACGGTGGCCGTCACAGCGGTCGAACGCGACAGGAAGTTGGCGCTGCCGGTGGCACCGAACAGGCTGCCCGAGGCACCACTGCCGAACGAGGCACCCATGTCGGCGCCCTTGCCGTGCTGCACCAGCACCAGACCGATCATGGCGATCGCCGAAGCGATCTGCGCCATGAGGATCAGCGTGGTCAAGACTTGCATGAAAGAAACTCCTTGAACAGTTCGCGCGCCCGATCAGGCGGCACGTGCGATGGCGGCAAAGTCGGCAGCCTTCAGGGCTGCGCCACCGATGAGGCCACCGTCGATGTCGGGTTGGGCGAAAAGCTGGGCCGCGTTGTCGGGCTTGACCGAACCGCCGTACAGCAGCGGCACGGTTGCGGCCTCGGCCTGAGCGGCCTTCAACTGCGAACGCAAAAATGCGTGCACGGCCTGAGCCTGCTCGGGCGATGCGGTCTTGCCGGTGCCAATGGCCCAGACGGGCTCATAGGCCACGACCACCTTGACCAGATCGGCACCCAGGGTGTCGATCACGGCCTGAAGCTGGCGCCCCACCACGGCTTCGGTCTGGCCGCCTTCTCGCTCGGACAAGGTCTCGCCCACACAGACGATGGGCACCAGGCCATGCGACAGCGCAGCCTTGGCCTTGTCAGCGACCAGCTGGTCGCCTTCGGCATGGTAGCTGCGGCGCTCGGAGTGGCCCACGATGGCGTAGGTCGCACCGAACTCCTTGAGCATGGGACCCGAGACCTCACCCGTGAAGGCACCCTGCGCCTGCACCGACACATCCTGACCGCCGAAGGCGATGGCCGAGCCCTGGAGGGCTGCAGCCACGTCGGCGATGAAGATGGCGGGCGGGCACACGGCCACATCAGCCTTGGGCGCAGTGACAGCCAGATCGGCCGCCAGCAGACCCTGGATCAGTTCGGCGTTGGATGCACGGGTGCCGTGCATCTTCCAGTTTCCGACAACCAGCTTCTTCATGGCCCGATCACTGCTGCTGTTGTTGCTGAGCCTGGCCGTCAGCGGCCTCGGCGCCTTCGCCAGCAGCTTGCTGCTCGGCACGGGGGGCGCGTTCACGGCGCTCGCCACGGTCACCGCGATCACCACGGTCGCTGCGCTCACGACGGGGGCGATCACCGCGATCGCCACGGTCGCCGCGCTCTTCAGGCATGCCTTCCGGACGCTCGATCAGGGCCTTCATGGACAGCTTGATGCGGCCCTTTTCGTCGGTCTCCATGACCTTGACCTTCACGACCTGACCTTCTTGCAGGTAGTCGGAAACCTTCTCGACGCGCTCGTGGGCGATCTGACTGATGTGCAGCAGACCGTCCTTGCCGGGCAGCAGGTTCACCAGAGCACCGAAATCGAACAGCTTGGTGACGGGGCCTTCGTAGACGGCACCGATTTCCACTTCAGCAGTGATTTCGTTGATGCGGCGCAGGGCGAACTCGGCCTTGTCGGCATCGCTGGAGGCCACGGTCACCACGCCGTCTTCGGCGATGTTGATCTGGCAGCCGGTTTCTTCGCACAGGCCACGGATGGTGGCACCGCCCTTGCCGATCAGGTCACGGATCTTCTCGGGGTTGATCTTGACGGTGTACAGGCGGGGCGCGAATTGCGACACTTCGGTGTTGGCCGAGCCCATGGCGCTGACCATTTCACCCAGGATGTGCAGGCGGGCTTCCTTGGCCTGAGCCAGTGCCACCTGCATGATTTCCTTGGTGATGCCCTGGATCTTGATGTCCATCTGCAGGGCGGTGATGCCAGCGGTGGTGCCGGCGACCTTGAAGTCCATGTCACCCAGGTGATCTTCGTCACCCAGGATGTCGGTCAGGACGGCGAACTTGTTGCCTTCCTTGATCAGGCCCATGGCGATGCCAGCCACGTGGGCCTTCATGGGCACACCAGCGTCCATCATGGCCAGGCAGCCACCGCACACCGACGCCATCGACGACGAGCCGTTGGACTCGGTGATTTCCGAGACCACACGCACGGTGTAGGCGAATTCGTCCTTGGCCGGCAGCAGCGGCACCAGGGCGCGCTTGGCCAGGCGGCCGTGGCCGATTTCGCGGCGCTTGGGGCTGCCCACGCGACCGGTTTCGCCGGTGGCGAACGGAGGCATGTTGTAGTGGAACAGGAAGGTGTCGCGGAAGTCACCGGCCAGGGCGTCGATGCGCTGGGCATCTTGTTCGGTGCCCAGGGTGGCGATCACCAGGGCCTGGGTTTCACCACGGGTGAACAGGGCCGAGCCGTGAACGCGAGGCAGCACACCGGTGCGGATCTCGATGGGGCGCACGGTGCGGGTGTCACGACCGTCGATGCGGGGCTCGCCGGCCAGGATCTGGCTGCGAACGATCTTGGCTTCGATGTCGAACAGCAGGCCTTCGACCTTGACGCCGTCGAACTCGACGCCTTCAGCGGTCAGGGCAGCCTTCACTTCGGCGTAGGCAGCGCGGCAAGCCTGGGTGCGGGCCTGCTTGGAGCGGATCTGGTAAGCGGCGCGCAGCTTGTCTTCGGCCAGGGCGTTGACCTTGGCGATGAAGTCTTCGTCCTTGGCGGGAGCTTCCCAGTTCCAGGCCGGCTTGCCAGCGTCACGCACCAGTTCATGGATGGCGTCGATGGCGACCTTGCCTTGTTCGTGGCCATAGACCACGCCACCCAGCATGACGTCTTCCGACAGCTGATCGGCTTCGGATTCGACCATCAGCACGGCGCTTTCGGTGCCGGCGACGATCAGGTCCATCTTCGATTCGGCGATCTGGGCCGGGCTGGGGTTCAGCACGTATTCGCCGTTGATGTAGCCCACGCGCGAAGCGCCGATGGGACCATTGAACGGGATGCCCGAGATGCTCAGCGCGGCGCTGGAAGCGATCATGGCGGCGATGTCGGCCGGCACTTCAGGGTTCAGCGACACCACATGGATGACCAGCTGCACTTCGTTGAAGAAGCCTTCCGGGAACAGCGGGCGGATCGGGCGGTCGATCAGGCGCGAGGTCAGGGTTTCGAGTTCGGAAGGCTTGGCTTCACGCTTGAAGAAGCTGCCAGGGATCTTGCCGGCGGCGTAGGTCTTCTCGATGTAGTCGACGGTCAGAGGGAAGAAATCTTGCCCGGGCTTGGCGTTCTTGGCGCACACCACGGTGGCCAGCACGGTGGTGCCTTCGATGTCGAGCATCACGGCGCCGGAGGCCTGACGGGCGACTTCACCGGTTTCCATGGTGACGGTGCGGCCGCCCCACTGGAAGGTCTTGGTGACTTTGTTGAACATGGTCATGGATGAGTTCCTCTTGGTTTGCTGCCCACATGGGCGGTGCCGTCACTCATTCGCGATGCCATTCCAGGGCTGCCCTGCGCGGCTGCTTCGGTGGCGCAGCCTTGGAATGACACAGCGGTCGCTGGTTCGAGTGCTCGGCGTTGAAAAACAAAAAGCCTGTGCTGGAGGAGACCAGACAGGCTTTTTGCGATCATGCAGTGCTTACTTGCGCAGGCCCAGCTTCTGGATCAGGGCAACGTAGCGGTCGGCGTCCTTGGACTTCAGGTAGTCCAGCAGCTTGCGACGACGGCTGACCATGCGCAGCAGGCCGCGACGACCGTGGTGGTCCTTCTTGTTGGCCTTGAAGTGGGGGGTCAGTTCGTTGATGCGAGCGGTCAGCAGGGCCACTTGCACTTCGGGAGAGCCGGTGTCGTTGGCGCTGCGGGCATTGCCCTTGACGATTTCTGCGACATTGATGTCTGCGACGGACATGGTGTTTCCTATCAAAACAACGTGCAGACCACAGACCCGGCCAGAGTTGGCGGCGAGCCAATGGTTTCTGCGATGAACTTGCGGCACCGGGTGAAACCGACCCAGGCCGTGCGAAATGCCGCCATGCGCAAGCCAAACCCTTGAAAGGCAGCCATTGCATTGCTGGCAAGCCTTGCAGTATAGCAAATCTGGCCACGCAGTGCCATGACTGTGCCTGGCAGACGTCGAAACCCCAAGGCGCCGGGGCGGGCACCCATTGACGTTGGCACTGAGCGTGCTAGCGTGAGGGCATGGTCGTCAGTTACTGCCCTCTTCTCGATCGGGGGCTGCTGAGACAGCGGTATGGGGTGACAGCAGAATTCTCCAGCCAATGGCCGGAGGAAGTTGCCCCCGAGTTGCCAGCCCCGGTCATTGTCCGATCCGGCGAAGCCGGTTGCCAGTTGATCAGTGCCCGCCTGGGCTTGCTGCCGCATTGGGTGAGAGATCCCACCGTGGTGCGCAAGACCTTCAATGCGCGCCTGGAAACGGTGCA
>JBEGRT010000186.1:0-3864 GCA_041180305.1 Pseudomonadota bacterium | reverse complement strand
CTCAGGTGGCGCGAGGCGGGGTCGATAACAACAGCAAGGTCAGGCGAAGCTCGCCGCCAGCGAACCGAGCAGCAGGTTCCAGCCATCGGCCAGCACGAACAGCATCAGCTTGAAGGGCAAGGCCACCATCACGGGCGAGAGCATCATCATGCCCAGGCTCATGAGCACACTGGCCACCACCATGTCGATCACCAGGAAGGGAATGAAGATCAAGAAGCCGATCTGGAAGGCCGACTTCAGCTCGCTGGTCACGAAAGCCGGCACCAGCACGCGGAATGGCACGGTTTCGGGCTTGAGTTCACCCGTGTGCTTGGCCAGCTTGGCGAAAAGTTCCAGATCAGACTGGCGGGTCTGCTTGCCCATGAAACTGCGCATCGGCACCTGGCCACGGTCCAGCGCCTCGTTGAAGCTGATCTGCCCAGCCGAGAACGGCTCGTAGGCGTCCTTGTAGACCTTGTCAATGGTGGGGCCCATCACGAACAGGGTCAGGAACAGCGACAGGCCGATGATGACCTGGTTGGGCGGCGCCGTGGGGGTGCCAATGGCCTGGCGCACCAGGCCCAGCACGATCACGATGCGGGTGAAGCCCGTCATCATCAGCAGGATGGCCGGCAGAAAGCCCAGGGCCGTGAAGAACAGCAGGGTCTGGATGGGCACCGAGTAGCTGGCACCGGCGCCCTGCCCGACCAGCAAGGGCAGGCTGGCCGGTGGGGGGGCCGTCTGGGCCGCAGCCGCCAGGGGCAAGGCCAGCACGGCACCCAGGGTCAGGGCCTGAAAGGAGCGCTTCATGCGGCATCTCCCTGGTGGGCTGCGGCCGCCGTGTGCTGCACCTGCTGGGCCAGCGCATGGGCAAAGGCCGGCTGGCCCACGCCCGCGTGCAGCACATGCAGGGTCTGGATGCTGTGGGCGGTCACGCCGATCACCAGTCGGGTGGCTTCGGCGCCCTGCCCCACCTCGATGGTCATGACCCGCTGGCCGGGGCCCAGTCCCAGCTGGGCCAGGGTCTTGATCTGGTGAGCGGCCGGTGCGGCGCCCTTGGGCTGCCAGCCGGAACGCTTGAGCATCCACAGGCTGACCGGGATCAGGGCCAGCACCACCACGAACCAGAACATCATCAGGCCGGCAGATTGCATGCCAAAAGCTCCTGGCTCACATGCCGCGGCTGAGGCGCCGCATGCGTTCGGAAGGTGTCACGATGTCGGTCAGGCGGATGCCGAACTTGTCGTTCACCACCACCACCTCACCCTGGGCGATCAGAAAGCCGTTGACCAGCACATCCATGGGCTCACCCGCCAGCGCATCGAGCTCCACCACCGAGCCCTGCGCCAGTTGCAGGATGTTCTTGATGGGAATGCGGGTGCGGCCCAGCTCCACCGTGAGCTGCACGGGGATGTCCAGGATCATGTTCAGGTCGTTCTGCGTCTGGGGCGCAGGCGACGAACCGAAGTTGGCAAAGGTGGCCGGTGTGACCTGAGGGGCCGCCTCGGTCACTTCGGACGCGGTGGCTGTGGCTGCGCCGCCGGAGCTTTGCTGGGCCAGCGCCGCTTCCCACTCGGCTGCCATGGCGTCTTGCTCGCCGCCGCCGTCGCTTGGGGGGAATTCGTTGTCACTCATGGGTCTGTTCTCCAAGCCAGGTCAGCCCGGTGTTGGTCAGCATGTTTTCCACCCGCAGGGCGTACTTGCCGTTCGAGGTGCCGTAGTAGCACTCCATGATGGGCACGCCGTCGACCTTGGCTTCCACCAGGGGGTTCAGGTCCAGTTCGATGAAGTCGCCCGGCTTGAGCGCCAGCAATTGCTCGACCGTGGCCGGTGCGTGGGCCAGGTCGGCCACCAGGTTCACCGAGGCCGACTGGATCTCGCGGCTCAGCAGCTTGACCCAGCGGCGGTCGGGTTCGGTCGAATCACCCTGGATCGACGAGTACAGGATGTCGCGGATGGGCTCGAAGGTGGAATACGGGATGCAGAAGTGGATGGTGCCGCTGGTGTCCCCGATCTCCAGCGTGAAGGAGGTGCAGACCACGATCTCGCTGGGGGTGGCGATGGTGGCGAACTGGGGCTGCATTTCCGAGCGCTGGTACTCCAACTCGATCGGGTAGATGCCTTTCCAGGCGCGCGCATATTCGGCACTGATGACCTCCACCAGGCGCAGGATGACGCGCTGCTCGGTGGGCGAGAAATCACGGCCTTCGATGCGGGTGTGGAACTTGCCGGCGCCCCCAAACAGCGAGTCGATGATGGCGAACACGAGGGTGGGATCACACACCACCAGGCCCGAGCCGCGCAAGGGGCGCACGGCCATGATGTTGAAGTTGGTGGGCACCACGATCTCGCGCAGGAAGGCGCTGTACTTCTGCACCTTGATGCCCCCGACCGACACCTCGGGCGACTTGCGGATCAGGTTGAACAGCCCCACCCGGATGTTGCGGGCGAAGCGTTCATTGATGATCTCCATGGTGGGCATGCGCCCACGGACGATCCGTTCCTGATTGGCCAGGTCATAGTCGCGAATGCCTTCCTTGGGAACGTCTTCCTGTTCCAGCTTCTGGCTTTCGCCCGTGATGCCCTGCAACAGGGCATCGACTTCGTCTTGCGACAGGATCTGGTTGCTCATGGCCGTTCACACTGCAAGGTGGCCCGCGGATTTCGTCACTGGATGACGAACGTGGAGTAGTGCACCTGGATGATGGGGTTGTAGGACTCGACCTTCTTGCGCTTCTTCTTCTTTTTCTTGGTCGCGGATTCGTCTTCTTCTTCATCCTCGGGGTCTTCGATGGTGTACCCCATCGCACGCGCCGCATCGCGCTTGATTTCGTCAGCCAGCTTCTCCTTGCCTTCCGGGCTCAGCAACTCTTCGGAGCTCTTGTGCGACAGGATCAGCAGGATGCTGTTGCGAATGGCCGGCATGTAGGCCTTCATTTCGTCGGCCACCTTCGGGTCATCGACCTGCAGGTTCAACCCGATCTGGGCATACCGGTCGGTGTCGCGGTCGGTCAGGTTGACAATGAAAGGGTCGAGGGGCACGAATGCGGGCGGGCCCTCGTGCTCTTTCTTGTCATGCTTGGGAGCTGCCTTCTTGGCTGGCTTGGCATGTGCGGCGTCTTCGTGACCACCGTCTTCGCCTTCAGCCGCTGCAGCCTCTGCTTCAGCAGCCTTCTTCTTCATCATGTAGAACGCACCACCGCCACCGCCCAGCAGAAGCACGGCCACGGCTGCACCGATGATGACGAGCTTCTTCTTGCCTCCGCCAGCAGGGGCTTCGCCTTCTGCGGCCGGCGCGGGAGCAGGTGCGGCTGACATGTGATCTCTCCGTCGATGAACTGAGGTCGATTATTCGGAGCCTGGCCTTTTTGCAATGTGCCAATAAGGCCGGCCGAAACCGCGTTGATTCTTCACAGCCCGCCTGAACACACTCAGGCGTAGAGGTCCAGCCCGCCAGCCCGCCCAGGTCGGCCCGCGCGAACCCCGAGGTTTTCAGACATGCCCTCAGGCGTTCCCACCTGGGCCCAGCGGCCGGAGGCATTCGACGGTTGTCCGCGGCCGCGCCCCTGTTGCCCGTTGTCGTCGGACTGGCCTGCGGCCGCCTGTGCCCAGGCCTGCTGCTGCGGCGTCTGGTCAGACACTCCGCCACCGGACAGCTTCAGGCCAGACTCTTCCAGCGCGGCAGACAGCTGCCCCAGGCTGGCTTCGATGGCCTGACGGGTTTCAGCCGCCGTGGCCGCGAAATCGATCTGGGCGTTCTGGCCGTCGAGTTCGATGCGGATGTGCACGGGACCCATCTCGGCAGGGTTCAGCCGCAACTCGGCGGTCATCGGGCCTTCTGCGGCTGGGCCATTGACCCAGAAAGCCACCCGGTCGCTCAGGGCC
>JBEGRT010000185.1:0-7501 GCA_041180305.1 Pseudomonadota bacterium | reverse complement strand
AGGCCGCGCGTTGGGGCTGGATGTTGGGGGGGCTCTGGGCGGTGCTGCCGTGCGGTCTGCTGTATGGCGCGGTGGGCGTGGCGGCCCTGGCGCCCTCGGCAGAGCAGGGCGCCATCCTGATGGCCGTGTTCTCGCTGCCGGGCGCTGTGGTGATCGCACTGGCGCCTCGCGGTTTGGGAAGGTTGGGCCTGGTCAGCGCACCGGCCACTGCCAATGCCGGTGGGGTCGCACCGGTGTTGTGGCATCGGCCCAATGGGGATGCCATGGCGGCTGAAAGTGTGGGGTCAGCCCTGCGTGTTTCGGAGGCCTCGGTCAACACGCGCAAAGAGGGCTCGCGCTGGCCGGTGGCGGCAGATGCTCGGCTGGCCTTGCGGCTGGCCGGCTTGAGCCTGACCCTGGGGTGTGGCTGGGCGCTGTGGCATCGCCTGTGGGCACAGTGGCAGGCCTGGTGCGCCTGAGTGGTCGCTCGGCATTCCCGGGCTGTCTGTCATTCGCCACCGCAGGGGTGAATTGCCCTGTGTTTCGCGCTGTGATGTGGGCATCACCAACGGGTTTCACCTGACGGTTGCCTTAGAATGGGTCAACCTGCCGACATCCATGGCAGCGTTGTTTTCGGAAACGCCAACCGCGGAGACCACAACATGTACCAGCACATCAAGGTGCCCGAAGCTGGGCAGAAGATCACGGTGAACCCGGACTTCTCGCTCAATGTCCCCAACAACCCGATCATCCCCTACATCGAAGGTGACGGCACCGGTTTCGACATCACCCCGGTGATGATCAAGGTGGTCGACGCAGCTGTGGCCAAGGCCTACGGCGGCGCCAAGAAGATCCACTGGATGGAAATCTACGCGGGCGAAAAATCGACCCGGGTGTACGGCCCTGATGTGTGGCTGCCGGAAGAAACCCTGCAGGTGCTCAAGGACTACGTGGTCTCGATCAAGGGCCCGCTGACCACCCCGGTCGGCGGTGGCATCCGTTCGCTGAACGTGGCCCTGCGCCAGGAACTCGACCTGTACGTCTGCCTGCGCCCCGTCGTGTACTTCCAGGGCGTGCCTTCGCCCGTGAAGGAGCCTGAAAAGATCGACATGGTGATCTTCCGCGAGAACTCGGAAGACATCTACGCCGGCGTCGAGTTCGAAGCCCAGTCGGACAAGGCCAAGAAGCTGATCCACTTCCTGCAGACCGAGTTCGGCGTCAAGAAGATCCGTTTCCCCGAGACTTCGGGCATCGGCATCAAGCCGGTGTCGAAGGAAGGCACCGAGCGCCTGACGCGCAAGGCCATCCAGTACGCCATCGACAACGACAAGCCCAGCGTGACCATCGTGCACAAGGGCAACATCATGAAGTACACCGAAGGTGGCTTCCGTGACTGGTCGTATGCCCTGGCTCAGAAGGAATTTGGCGCTGAGCTGATCGACGGCGGCCCCTGGTGCAAGTTCAAGAACCCGAAGACGGGCAAGGACATCGTCATCAAGGACGCCATTGCCGACGCCTTCCTGCAGCAGATCCTGCTGCGCCCGGCCGAGTACAGCGTGATCGCCACGCTGAACCTGAACGGCGATTACATCTCTGACGCCCTGGCTGCCCAGGTTGGCGGCATTGGCATCGCTCCCGGCGCCAACCTGTCGGACAGCGTGGCCATGTTCGAAGCCACCCACGGCACGGCGCCCAAGTACGCTGGCAAGGATTACGTGAACCCCGGTTCCGAAATCCTGTCGGCCGAAATGATGCTGCGCCACATGGGCTGGTTTGAGGCTGCTGACTTGATCATCAGCTCGATGAACAAGGCCATCCAGAGCAAGAAGGTCACTTATGACTTCGCCCGCCTGATGGAAGGCGCGACCCAGGTGTCGTGCTCCGGTTTCGGTCAGGTCATGATCGACCAGATGTGACATGAGGGCAGCCGTCGGCTGCCCGTCTACATGGCGCAGCAATGAGTTGCGCCAAGCAAAACGCCCGCAACTGCGGGCGTTTTTCATGGGTGTCGGCTGTAGGCGATCAATGCATCGACTGCCCGTGGCCTGCGCTTGCAGCAGCATCACGGAAGTGCATGGTTTCCAAGGCATCGCCGCGTTCCGCCTGGGCCTCGTCGTCAGTGATGGTCTGGATGTTCTGGGCCAGCATGCCTTTGGGCCCGACTGTCAGTTCATAACGAACTTTTGAGCCTTGTTTGAGCGTGCGGAAGCCATCCATCTGGATGGCCGAAAAATGCGCGAAAACGTCGCCACCGCCCTGGTCAGGTTCGATGAAACCGAACCCCTTGGCGTCGTTGAACCACTTGACCGTACCAGTCGCCATACAACCCTCCTGTTAATTTGTTCACGATTCTGGATCTCGTCGGACCCCGTGTCAAGCCGCAAGTGTGACCGAATTTTGGGATGGTCAATCCCCGACCAATGGGGGTGTGAGTGGCTGGACGAATCGTCGACTACGACCACCTGCTTTCATGGGGGAAACGGCAGACTGTGCAGGTCGGAGGTACGATGAAAAGAAACCGTGGCGTGATGGATTTCCACCCTTGATCTCAGGTGGGTCATCCCAAGATGTCAAGCCATGGGCTGATCTGCTCTCTTAGAATGATTTTCATGAACCTTTCGCTCTTCCCGATCGCTTCGAACGATCCCGGACAGGGGTCGTCGGAGGAGGGTGCCGGTTCTGTCGTTGTTGAAAAGGAAGCGCTCCAGACCGAGCCACCCAAGCTGTATCGGGTCGTCATGCTCAATGACGATTACACCCCGATGGAGTTCGTGGTGTATGTGCTTCAGGAGCTGTTCCGTCACGACGTCGAGACGGCGACTCAGATCATGCTCAAAATCCACCACGAAGGTCGTGGTGTGTGCGGTGTCTACACCAAGGACGTCGCGGCCACCAAGGTCGAACTTGTTCTTGCCGCCGCCCGGCGCGCCGGGCATCCCCTGCAGTGCATCCTGGAGACCGCATGATCGCGCAAGAGTTGGAAGTGAGTTTGCACATGGCCTTCGTCGAGGCCCGGCAACAGCGACACGAGTTCATCACCGTGGAGCATCTGCTGCTGGCGCTGATCGACAACCCCTCTGCTTCCGAGGTGCTGAAGGCCTGTGCTGCGAACCTGGATGAGCTTCGCAAGAACCTGGACCAGTTCGTTCGAGACAACACGCCCACTGTGGGTGGTACCGACGAGGTCGACACGCAGCCGACCCTGGGCTTCCAGCGCGTCATCCAGCGCGCGATCATGCACGTGCAGTCTTCGGGCAGCGGCAAGAAGGAAGTGACCGGTGCCAATGTGCTGGTGGCCATCTTCGGCGAGAAGGATTCTCACGCGGTGTATTACCTGCACCAGCAGGGCGTGACCCGCCTGGACGTGGTCAACTTCATTGCGCACGGCATCCGCAAGGTCGATCCGCCGGAGGCCGGCAAGGCCGCCAGCGAGCCGACCGGGCAGGCCGAGGGCGGCGAGAAGGAAGAGGTCGAAAGCAAGGCTTCTCCGCTGGAGCAATACACGCAGAACCTGAACGCGTCGGCCAAGGAAGGTCGCATCGACCCCTTGATCGGCCGTGATTCCGAGGTTGAGCGCGTGATCCAGGTGCTTTGCCGCCGCCGCAAGAACAACCCCCTGTTGGTCGGTGAAGCGGGCGTGGGCAAGACGGCCATTGCCGAGGGCCTGGCCTGGCGCATCACTCAGGGCGATGTGCCCGAGGTGCTGAACGATGCCGAGGTGTACGCGCTCGACATGGGCGCCTTGCTGGCCGGCACCAAGTACCGCGGTGACTTCGAGCAGCGCCTGAAGGCGGTCATCAAGCAGCTGAAGGATCAGCCCAATGCGGTGCTGTTCATCGACGAGATCCACACCCTGATTGGTGCGGGTGCCGCGTCGGGCGGCACGCTGGACGCATCCAACCTGCTCAAGCCTGCGCTGAGCTCCGGCCAGCTCAAGTGCATCGGTGCGACGACCTTCACCGAGTACCGTGGCATCTTCGAAAAGGATGCGGCTTTGTCTCGCCGCTTCCAGAAGGTCGAGGTGGTGGAGCCCACCGTTGAGCAGACCATCGAGATCCTCAAGGGTCTGAAGTCTCGCTTCGAAGAGCACCACAGCGTGAAGTACGCGCTGGGCGCCCTGCAGGCGGCTGCCGAGTTGTCGGCCAAGTACATCAACGACCGACACCTGCCGGACAAGGCCATCGACGTGATCGATGAAGCCGGTGCGGCCCAGCGTGTGTTGCCCAAGAGCAAGCAGAAGAAGACCATCACCCGCGCCGAGGTGGAAGACATCGTGGCGAAGATCGCCCGCATTCCGGCCACCAGCGTGTCGCAAGATGATCGCAGCAAGCTCAAGACGCTGGATCGCGACCTCAAGAGCGTGGTGTTCGGGCAGGACAATGCCATCGATGCGCTGGCCTCGGCCATCAAGATGGCCCGTTCGGGCCTGGGCAAGCCAGACAAGCCGATCGGTGCCTTCCTGTTCAGCGGCCCCACCGGCGTCGGCAAGACCGAGGTGGCCAAGCAACTGGCCTACATCATGGGCATCGACCTGATCCGCTTCGACATGTCGGAGTACATGGAGCGCCATGCCGTGAGCCGCCTGATTGGCGCGCCTCCGGGCTATGTGGGCTTCGATCAGGGCGGCCTGTTGACGGAAGCCGTGACCAAGAAGCCGCACTGCGTGCTGCTGCTCGACGAAATCGAGAAGGCCCATCCGGACGTGTTCAACATCCTGCTGCAGGTGATGGACCACGGCACGCTGACCGATAACAACGGTCGCAAGGCCGACTTCCGCAACGTGCTGATCATCATGACCACCAACGCGGGTGCCGAGACCTTGCAGAAGTCGACCATCGGCTTCACCACGGCACGCGAACAGGGCGATGAAATGGGCGACATCAAGCGCATGTTCACCCCCGAGTTCCGCAACCGCCTGGATTCGATCGTGGGCTTCAAGCCACTGGACGAGGAGGTCATCCTGCGGGTGGTAGACAAGTTCCTGCTGCAACTGGAAGGGCAGTTGGCCGAGAAGAAGGTGGAGGTCACCTTCACCGATGCCTTGCGCCGTCACCTGGCCAAGCGTGGTTTCGACCCGCTCATGGGCGCCCGTCCGATGCAGCGCCTGATCCAGGACACGATCCGTCGTGCGCTGGCCGACGAACTGCTGTTTGGCGATCTGGTCGACGGTGGCCGCCTGACGGTGGACGTGGTCACCAACGCCAAGGGCGAGGAAGAGGTCAAGCTGGACATCCAGGCGCGCCGCTCGGACAAACCCAAGGCCGAGCCCGCCACGGCCGAGTGAGGCTGCTTCAGCAGGGCGCCCAGTTCGCTGGGTCGTCCTGGAAGTAGCTCGACAGAAGGCTGTACACCGCAGGGTGTGCAGCCTTCAGTGTTTTCGGGGTCATGAAAAAGGTTTCTGCCAGCACTGGGAAGAACTCGGACAAGCCCTGCTCCAGCCCGTAGGGGTCGATGGCAATGGCATCGCCATGTGCCCATGCATCACGGAAGTGATCGAAGGCTTGCCACAAGGTGTCCAGCCACTCTTTGGGTGTGATGTGTGGTGGCAGCGGCGGGAGTCCATCAGCTTCGCCTTTGAGCAGGTCGAGCGCGTGGCAGAACTCGTGCACGACCACGTTGTAGCCCGCGTGTCCGTGTTCATGGCCTTGACCGGCGGCCAGCACATCGGCCCACGACAGCATGATGGGGCCACCCGGCATGGCTTCGCCGGCCAGAGGTTCGTGCCCTTCATGCACGATGCCGTCATCGTCTGACCAGGTTCTGGGGGCCACCACCTGATCGGGTTGAAGCACCACACCCACAAAGGCATCGTAGGGCTTGAGGCCCATGCCCCAGGCGTGGATGGGCAAGCAGGCCTGGGCGGCCACGCGGCAGGCCATGGCGTCGGTCAGGTGCAGGCCTGCCACCGGGGTGAACTGCTTGCGTGCCAGAAACAGCGTCGTCAGCCTGCGCAAGCTCGCTTGCTGCACCGGGGGGCGCCAGGCCAGCCAGGGGCAAGCTTCGAGGGTGGATGCCCAGAGATCGTCGGGCAAGGGGCGCAGGCGCTCGATCTGTGCATCGCTGAGCCAGCGGGGCGGTAGCTTGCCCAGCAAGCCATCCAGCCACACTCTGCCTGGCGATGCGGCGCGCGTCATGGGCGCTCGGTGGCCTGTGTCAGGTGCAGGCGCTGCAGTCCTTCGCGGGTCAGCCGCAGCACATGCCCGCGTGGTGCCGACGGGTTGTCGTCGAACTCCCAGTCGGGCAGCACATGGCGCATGGCACCCGGCAAGGCAAATGATTCGCTCACCGGGCGGTGGGTGTGGCCATGGATGAGGCTGAGGCTGTCGTGCGCACGCAGGGCCTCAGCGGCGGGGGCAGGGCTCACGTCGGCCCAGTCGGCCAAGGTCTGGCCATCCATGCGCTGCTCGCTTTCCGTGCGAATGCCTTGCGCCACGGCCAGGCGCTCGGGCAGGCTGCGTTGCAGGAATGCCTGCTGCCATGCTGGCTGGCGCACCATGGCGCGGAACTTGAGGTAAGGCGCATCGTCCAGGCACCAGGCGTCGCCGTGCGTGAGCACGTGGCGATGCCCGAAGGCGCTCAGAACCATTGGGTCAGCCAGACCATGGCCCTGCGTGCGCCGCAGCAGCGAATCACCGATGAGGAAGTCGCGGTTGCCCACCATCAGGCCCAGCCACAGGCGTGCACCGGCGCTGGCCAGCACTTGCACGGCAGATTGCTCGAAATGCTGCTGGGCCATGTCGTCGCCGACCCAGACTTCGAACAGGTCGCCCATGATCAGCACGGCATCGGCCGGGGTGTGGGCCATGTAGTGCGCCCAGGCGTCGAACGTGCGCGGGCGACCTGCGTGCAGGTGCAGGTCGGAGATGAAGTCGATGCGCTGCCAGTGCGCGGGGGCCTCCAAAGAATCACACCGCCACGAGGGCGGTGTGGATGGTGGCGAGGCCTCCGGGGCAGGGCAGGCGTCCTGCCCGCTCATGTCAGAGGACCGTGGCCTTGGTGACCAGCACGTCTTCCAGCGGCACGTCGTCGTGGAAGCCTTTGCGGCCAGTGCGGACCTTCTCGATCGCATCGATCACTTCGGTGCCGGCAACCACCTTGCCGAACACGGCATAGCCCCAGCCTTGCGACGACTCGGACTTGAAGTTCAGGAAGTCGTTGTTGACGGCATTGACGAAGAACTGGGCGCTGGCCGAATGAGGCTCGCTGGTGCGCGCCATGGCCACGGTGTACTTGTCGTTCTTGAGGCCGTTGTTGGCTTCGTTCTTGATGGGGTCGCGTGTGGCCTTTTGCTTCATGCCGGCTTCGAAGCCGCCGCCCTGGATCATGAAGCCCTTGATGACGCGGTGGAAGATGGTGCCGTCGTAGTGGCCGTCTTTCACGTATTGCACGAAATTGGCGGCGCTGACGGGGGCCTTGACGTCGTCGAGTTCGATGGTGAACGCGCCGGCGGTGGTCTGGAATTCAACTTGTTGTGCCATGGATCATTTCTCCAGGGTGGCTTGTTTGATGACGATGGGTTCGA
>JBEGRT010000184.1:0-5208 GCA_041180305.1 Pseudomonadota bacterium | reverse complement strand
GGCGTGACCGCAGCCCGGGGCAGCGGGAAGGCCTGGATGGCGGCGTGCAAGGTTTGCTGCACGTAATGGCTCACCCAGTGCTCCTGGTAGATCTGGAAGCGCCCGCGCAACCAGCCATTGCCGATGGCCACCAGCAGGGGCGAGGCCAGCTCGGCAATGAATCGCCCCAAGCCCAGGTGGCTCAGGCCGCGGGCCAGGTCGGTGCGCAGCGCCAGCGGGTCGTGCTTGTCGACATGACCCAGGCAGAGGTCGACCCAGGGGTGGGGCTGGTCGGCCTGGGTGCGCTCGTTCCAGGTGGGCGCCGAGTCGCATGACAGCAGGTGCGCGCGCCCGTTGCGGGGCACGGCCTCGGTGTAGTCGGCCTCGGCCTCTGGGCGCCCGGGCCCGCGTCGGCGGGTGGGGCCCAGCAGGCCCTGCGCGTCGGCACTGCGTTCGGACAGCGCCTGCAGGTCGTCCATGGGCAGGCTGACCAGGCGGCTGGGGCGGTGCCCGACGTCCAGCAGGCGTTTGATCAGGCGCAGTTTCTCGATCTGGTCGAGCGGGTAACAGCGTTCGCCCTGCGCGTCGCGCACGGGTTGCGGGAAGGCATAGCGCCTTTCCCACACACGCAAGGTGTCTTTGCTGAGGCCGGTGTCGCGTTCGACCGCGGCGATCGACATCATCAGGGGGCGGTGGTTGAGTGTGGTGTCCATGGTCAAGGGTTCGTCAAGACTTGGAAGAACTTCGCTCTGGACCGGGAATACGCCGCATTCGCCCAGGACAAACGGTTTGGTCAAAACCGCTTTCATGGCTAATATACGCAAAACCATCCTGTTTGACCAAGACAAACGAGGTTCACATGAGCGCAACGAGGTTTTTTCGCACGGCTTTGGCCACTGGCCTGATCGGTCTGGCTGCCATGGTCACCACGCCTGCCCAGGCTGCCGAATCGGCGTCAGGCAGCTGTTCAGGCCTCCTGAACAAAACGTTCCCCCGCCTGCAGGATGAAAAGCCGCAAGACCTCTGCCAATACAGCGGCAAGGTGGTGCTGGTGGTCAACACGGCCAGCTACTGCGGTTTCACCAAGCAGTACAAGGGCCTGGAGCAGCTTTACAGCAAATACAAGGACAAGGGCCTGGTGGTGCTGGGCTTCCCGTCGAACGATTTCGGCAGCCAGGAGCCCGGCAGCGCCAAGCAGATCGCCGAGTTCTGCGAGAACACCTATGGCGTGAAATTCCCCATGTTCGCCAAGAGCAGCGTCAAGGGTGATCATGTCAACCCGCTGTACGCCGAACTGATCAAGGCCAGCGGCACCACGCCCAAGTGGAACTTCTACAAGTACCTGATCGACCGCAACGGCCAATCGGTCAAGTCCTATTCCAGCTTGACAGAGCCCGATGACCGTGACCTGATCAAGGACATTGAAAAGGCGCTTGCATCCAAGGGTTGAACCCTTGCGTATGATTTGTGACTGACGGTTCGCGTTTGAGTTTGGTTTCGTGCCGAAGAGCTGTCCAGTGAACAAAGCTGACCTGGACAATCCGGGGTGGACAGATCCTCCTCCCCCCGTGTGACACCCCGGGCGCTCTTCGGTGTTTTCTTCGCGGGGATCTCGCAAAGGGTGGTTCGATGAAACGCATCGCGGTGGTTGGCTCCGGCATCGCCGGCATGGGCGCCGCCCTGGCACTGACCCAGGCCGGCGGCACACGGGTCACCCTGTTCGAGGCGGGCAGCTGGCTGGGCGGGCATGCCCACACGGTGGATGTGACCCTGCCCGGGCCCCAGGGGCATCTCGTCACCCACGGCGTGGACACCGGCTTTCTGGTGTTCAACGAGCGCACCTACCCGAACCTCATCGAGCTCTTCGGTGAGCTGGACGTGCCCACGGCCAAGTCGGACATGTCCTTTTCGGTGCAGGTGCCCCAGGCCCAGCGTGCCCTGGCCGGGGTGGCCGGCTGGTTGTCGGGCCTGCAGTGGTGCGGCTCCAGCCTGGACACCGTGTTCGCCCAACGTCGCAACCTGGTCTCTCCCCGCTTCTGGCGCATGCTGGCCGACCTGATGCGCTTCAACCGCGTCACCACCGCCATGGCCGAGCAGGGTGACGACCGTCGCATGGCCCAGCCCATCGCCGATTTCCTGGCCGAGCAGCGCTTCGGCCCGGAATTCCGCGACGCCTACCTGCTGCCCATGGTGGCCTGCATCTGGTCGTGCCCGACCGAGCAGATGCTGCAGTTCCCCATCGGCACCCTCATCCGCTTCTGCCACAACCATGGCTTGCTGCAGGTGAACAACCGCCCGCAGTGGTACACCGTGGCCGGCGGCTCGCGCGAATACGTGCAGCGCCTGACCCGTCGCCTGCACGATGTGCGCCTGCGCACCCCCATCCGCCGTGTGGTGCGGCTGGGCGAAGGGGGTGACGGCGGCGTGCTGGTGCACACCGACGAGGGCCCCGAGGTGTTCGACGAGGTGGTCATGGCCTGCCACAGCGACCAGGCCCTGGCCCTGCTGGGCGAAGGCGCCACCGCCGACGAGCGTGCCCTGTTGGGCGCCATCCGCTACCACGACAACCTGGCCGTGCTGCACACCGACGCCAGCCTGCTGCCTTCCCAGCGCAAGGCCTGGGCCGCCTGGAACTACGAGCGCGCTGCCCCCGATGCAGACAGCCCTCACCATGTGTGCCTGCACTACCTGCTCAATGTGCTGCAGCCCTTGCCCTTCGAGCAGCCGGTGGTGGTCTCGCTCAACCCCTTGCGTGCGCCCGACCCGGCCACCGTGCTCGCCACCTTCGATTACGCCCACCCCGTGTTCGACATGGCGGCCGTGCAGGCCCAGAAGCAACTGCCCCGCATCCAGGGCCGCCACCATGTGTGGTTCTGTGGCGCCTGGACGGGTTACGGCTTCCATGAAGACGGCCTGAAGTCGGGCCGAGAAACCGCGGGTGCGCTGCTGGCCCGTCTGGGCCGCGCCACGCTGGACGATGCCCGGCGCCTGGCCGATGCCTACCTGGTCGAGGAATCGCCCGCCCGCAAACCTGCGGCTTCTGGCGCCCCGCACGCCACCGCCTGACCGGCTCGGCCTGCACCGCACCATGCCCATCGCCGCCTGCCCCCCCGAACCCCCTGTGCCCCTGATCGGCACGGGCCCGGTGCGCCATGCCCGCACGCGGCCCCGGCCGCACGCCTTTCAGTACAGCCACTACTTCTGGATGCTGCCCATGCGGGCCCTGGCCCGGCAGCCCGTGGCCGCGGTGCGCCGCAACCGCTGGGGCCTCTCGAGCTTTCACGATGCCGACCACGGCACGGGTGGGCCCGATGCCCTGGCCTGGCTCGATGCCTTGCTGGCCGAAGCTGGCTTGCCCGAGGCCGACCGTCTGGATGGCGAGGTGTGGCTGCAAACCTTCCCGCGCGTGCTGGGTTTCACCTTCAAGCCCGTGAGCTTCTGGTGGGTGCATCGGGCGGATCGGTCGCTGGCCGCCGTGGTGGCCGAGGTCAACAACACCTTCGGGGAGCGCCATGCCTACCTGCTGCACGGCCCGGCCCTCAAACTGGGCGCCGAGGTGGGCGCGGCCAAGGTCTTCCATGTCTCGCCCTTCTGCGAGGCCCGCGGGCGCTACCGTTTCCGCTTCATGCGCACGGGCCCCTGGGGCACGGGCGGCGCCCCCGATCAGCCCGAACGCCTGGTGGTGCGCGTGGACCACGACGACGCGCAAGGCCCCTTGGTGCAGACCAGCCAGGCCGGCACCCTGGCCCCGCTCACCGAACGCAGCGCCCGGCAGGCCTTCTGGCGCTGGCCGCTCATGACCCTGGCGGTGGTCTGGCGCATCCACTGGCAGGCGTTGCACGTATGGCTCAAAGGCACGCCTTTTCACCGCAAGCCCGAGCCGCCGCCTACTTTTGTCACCCGAAGTGATGCATCCTGAGTCCATCGGTCTTGCCGCCTTCGGGCATGTCGCCTTCCGTCAACCGTTTTGGCCCGATCACCCCTACCGACCATGAACCCATCCACCCTCGATCAATCGGTCTCGAACGTCGCCTCCCGCGCCCTGCCGGCGCGGGCACCGGCCGCCGCCCGTGTGGTCATGCAGGTGCTGCAGCGCATGCAGATCGGTTCCCTTGACGTGCAGTGGCCCGACGGCAGCACCGCCCGGTTTGGCCAGGCCGAGCCCCCGGCGCACCTGCCCCGCGCAGGGCTGCGCCTGCACGACTGGCATGTGTGTGGCGCAGCGCTCAAGTCGGGTGACATCGGCTTTGCCGAAAGCTACATCGACGGCCACTGGAGCACGCCCGACCTCACGGCCCTCATGAAGGTGCTGATCGCCAACCGCGAGGCCATCGAGCAGGTGGTGTACGGCAGCTGGCTGGGGCGCCTGGTGTACCGGCTCAAGCACCTGCTGAACCACAATTCCAAGGCCAACAGCCGCAAGAACATCCACGCCCACTACGACCTGGGCAACGAGTTCTATCGCCTGTGGCTCGACGGCACCATGAACTACTCCAGTGCCTGGTTCGACGGTGACCTGAGCAAGCCGCTGCCCGATGCCCAGCACGCCAAGGTGCGCCGCGCCCTGACAGAAGCCGGCGTGATCGGCGGGCCTGCGGGCCAGCGTGTGCTGGAGATCGGCTGCGGCTGGGGCGCCCTGGCCGAAAAGGCCGTGCTGGAAGGCGGCGCCCAGGTCACCGGCGTGACCTTGTCGACCGAACAGCTGGCCTGGGCCCGCGAGCGCCTGGCCGGACATGGTGTGGCCGATCAGGCCGACCTGCGCCTGCAGGACTACCGCGACATCAGCGATGCACCCTTCGATGCCGTGCTGTCCATCGAAATGTTCGAGGCCGTGGGGCAGGCCTACTGGCCGGGCTACTTCGCCACGGTGTCACGCCTGCTCAAGCCGGGTGGCAAGGCCTGCATCCAGACCATCACCATCCGTGACGACCTGTTCGAGCGCTACAGCCGCTCGACCGACTTCATCCAGCAGTACATCTTCCCGGGCGGCATGCTGCCCAGCGACGCGCAGTTCCGGGCGCACGCCGAGCGGGCCGGCCTGAATGTGGTCAATGCGGCGGCTTTCGGCCCTGATTACGCTGAAACCCTGCGCCGCTGGCGGGTGGCCTGCCACCAGCATCAGCCGCGCATCCAGAAGCTGGGCTTCGATGAACGCTTCGGCCGCATCTGGGATTTCTACCTCTGCTACTGCGAAGCCGCCTTCGACATGGGCAACACCAGCGTCGTGCA
>JBEGRT010000183.1:0-2729 GCA_041180305.1 Pseudomonadota bacterium | reverse complement strand
TCCACAGACCATCCCAAAGACTGACCCACAGCCCCAGGCCACGCCACCGGGACAGGTGACCTCATCGGCATCGTCGAAACGGCTGGTGCCTTTGCTGGGCCTGCTGGCGCTGGCCTGCCTGGCCCACACCCAAAGGGACACGCTGTTCAGCTGGGCCGCAGCCAGAGGCTGGATCGCGGATCCTGCCCAAGTCGGGCAAGCTCAGCCCGACCTTCGCCCCTTGACCGCGGCAGACCAGTCGCTGATCGAGGCGGCCCATCGGGGGGATGTGGCGGCTGTCGACCAGGCCCTGGACGCCGGCGCGAACGTGAACGCTTTCGACCGCACCGGAGAATCGGCCTTGATGCAGGCCGCCGCCGAAGGCCAGCTGGACGTGGTGCGCCGGTTGCTGCAACGTGGTGCCGACCCACAGTTCACCAACAGCATTCACCCCCATCGCAAAGGTGACACGGCCTTGCTGCGTGCGGCATACCGAGGGCACCAGGAGGTGTTTTTCGCCCTGCTTCAGGCCGGCGCGCGCACCGATGTCAAGAACCAATGGGGCTGGACCTCTGTGCACATGGCCGCAGGAGGCGATTGCGTGCCCTGCCTCGACGCCTTGCTGGAACGTCAGCTGCCCCTGGACGAAACAGCCGACGCCAACCGTGGAGAGACCCCCTTCCTGATGGCTGCCGGTCAGGATGCACCCCATGCGATGGCCTGGCTGCAGGCGCACCACGTCAACGTCCGGGCCAAAGACGCACACGGTGAGGATGCGATGGGGTGGGCCAGGTTTTTCAAGGCCAAGGCCAGCCAGGACTGGCTGACCCAACACCTGCCAGAACAGGCAGGCCGCACACACTGAAGCGGGACGGCCAGCGCAACGGCGACCGCAGCATCCGGACAGGGCTTTTGCGGCCAGAACGCCACACCTTTCACACCAAGGTGTGGCGCCTGCGCCAAGCCTTGACGGAAAGCCTTGACGTTCATGCACACGCATGAAATGCTGCGCCGCAACATGACAGGCCACGGTCATGTGCAGGCCCGATAAACACCTCCGCTGCTTCACCCTCATCGCCATGAAACAAGCCCAGACCCTGCTGGAAAACCGCACCTACGACGAACTCCAGCCAGGCGACAGCGCCGCCCTCACCCGCACCCTGACCCGCGAAGACATCGAAGTCTTCGCCATCCTCAGCGGCGACGTGAACCCGGCCCACCTGGACGACGCTTATGCGGCCCAGACGCCCTTCCACAAGGTGATCGCACACGGCATGTGGGGCGGCACGCTGATCTCGACCATCCTGGGCACCCAGCTGCCGGGCCCGGGCACCATCTACGTGGGGCAGCAGCTGCGTTTCCTGCGTCCGGTCAGCGTGGGCGATGTCATCACCGTGACCGTCACGGTGCAGGAAAAGCGTGACAAGAACATGGTCCTGCTGGACTGCCTGTGCACCAACCAGGCCGGCAAGTCGGTGATCAGTGGCACGGCCGAGGTGATGGCTCCTACGCAGAAGGTGCGCCGCGAAAGCGCCCCGCTGCCCGAGCTGACCCTGACACGCCACGAAGGCTTTGCGCGCCTGATGGCCCTGACCGCCACGCTGCCAGCCATCGACTGCGCCGTGGTCTTCCCCTCCACCGCCTGCAGCCTGCGCGCGGCCGTGGTGGCGGCACAGGCCGGCCTGGTGCGCCCCTGGCTGATCGGCCCGCGCGCCACCATCGAGGCCGTGGCCCGTGAGGCCGCCCTGCCCCTGGCCGGCTGCGAATGGGTCGAAGCCGACACCGCCGAAGCAGCGGCCGAGCAGGCCGTGGCGCTGGTGCAGGCCGGCAAGGTGCAAGCCATTCAACAGGGCCAGATCGACGTGCGCCCCCTGCTGCAGGCCGTGCTGACCCACGACGGGGGCCTGCGCACCCAGGGGCGCATCAGCCATGCGGCCGTGGCCGATGTGCCGGGCTATGGGCGCCCCTTGATCATCACCGACTCGGAAGTGCACATCCACCCCACGCTGGACGACAAGCGCGACATCCTGAACAACGCCACAGCCCTGGCGCGCCGCCTGGGCATGTCGCCCCGCGTGGCGCTGCTGTCGGCCACCCAGACGCTGAACACCAACCTGAGCTCGTCGATCGACGCCGCCGCCCTGTGCAAGGCCTACGCCCGCCAGAAGGGCGAGCACTTCGACATCGACGGCCCCCTGCCCTTCGACGCGGCTGTGAGCCCCGAGGTGGCCCGCCTGCGGCACCCCGGCTCCAGCGTGGCCGGCCGAGCCAACATCCTGCTGGCGCCCAACCTGGAGACGGCCAACCTGCTGGTCAAGCAGCTGGCCTACATGGGCCAGGCCGAAGTGGCCGGGCTGGTGCTGGGCGCCCAGGTGCCCATCCTGCTGTGCAACGACACCGACAGCGAACGCACGCACGTGGCCTCGGCCGCGCTGGCCTTGCTGATGGCTCGCGGCGATGAGGCGCGCGCCAGCACACCGGAAGCTGGCACTTTGCGCGCGGCCTGATCAGGCATCAGTCGCGCATGAAAAAAGCCGCTGCAGTGCAGCGGCTTTTTCGTGGGGCCAACCGGCGAACCGGCTGGCCGATCGGCCAGGCGATCAGTTCTTCGACTGGTCGACCAGCTTGTTCTTGGCGATCCAGGGCATCATGCCGCGCAGTTCGGCGCCCACGGTTTCGATGGGGTGAACGGCGTTCAGGCGACGACGAGCGGTCATGCTCGGGTAGTTGGTGCGGCCTTCCAGGATGAA
>JBEGRT010000182.1:0-7618 GCA_041180305.1 Pseudomonadota bacterium | reverse complement strand
GCATGCTGGCCGGCATGGGCATCACCTTGGGCGTCACCTTCATCCTGTGGCCGCGACTGCCCCATGGGCCGCTGCTGGCCTGGTGTCTGGCCCGGATGCTGATCATGGGGGCCCGCGTGGCCCACGCCCGTTACGTCATGCATCGCGGTGGGCTGATCAGCTGGCGCCACCGCCGCCTGCACGAGCTCATGGGTTTTGCCGACGGGGTGGCCTGGGGCTTCATGGGCTGGGGCCTGACCCCGCTGTTCGACCTGGAGGTGTCGGTGGTGACCATCTCCGTGCTCTGCACCGTGGCCTGCATTGGTGGGCTGATCCTGAGCGTGGACTTGCCCGCGGCCCTGGCCTTCGTGTGGCCCCTGTGCCTGCCCAATGCCGTGTACGCCTCGGGTCGGCAGGACGACCTGGGCTGGTTCTGTGCCGCGGCCGTCAGTGGCCTGGCCTGCATGCTCACCCTGGCCGCGCGCGACAACAACCGCCGCGTGACCGAGCTGATGCGGCTTCGGATCGAAAGTGACATGGCCAACGAGGCCAAGGCCGAGGCCCTCGACCAGGCCCGTCTGCTGTCAGAGGCGCGCAGCCGTTTCGTGGCCACCATGAGCCACGAGATGCGCACCCCGCTGCACGGCATGCTGGGCATGGTCAATCTCCTGCACCATGAGGTGCCCGATGCCCACGTGCAGCGCCGCCTGGCGGTGGTGCAGCGCTCAGGCCAGCACCTGATGCAGGTCATCAACGACGTGCTCGATTTTTCGCGCAGCGAAGCGGGCAGCCTGCCCATCCACAGCCAGCCATTCGCCTTGCACCCTGTGCTGCAGGAGGCCGCTGACATGGTGCGGGCCTCGGCCCTGGAAAAGGGCCTGAGCCTGGACGTTCAGATCCGCATCGCGCCCGACGAGTGGGTCGAGGGCGACCCCATGCGCCTGCGCCAGGTGCTTTTGAACCTGCTGGGCAACGCCATCAAGTTCACGGCCCATGGTGGGGTGCGCCTGCTGGCTGCGCGCGATGGCGACACAGGCCAGTTGCGGGTGGCGGTCTCGGACACGGGCGAAGGCATTGCCGCGCATGAGCTGCCCCGCATCTTCGAGCCCTTCCACCAGGCCCAAGGCACGTACGAGCGGCGCCATGGCGGCACCGGCCTGGGCCTGACCATCTCACGTGACCTGTGCCGCGCCATGGGTGGCGACATCGGCTGCACCAGTGTGGTGGGCCAGGGCTCGGTGTTCGTGGCCACCTGGCCGCTGCCCCGTGTGCGTCGCCCGGAGCACGAGCGTGTGCCCACGCAATGGCCTGTGTCGTGGTCACGCGAGGCGCTCAAGGGCCTGCGTGTGCTGCTGGTGGAAGACAACCCGGTCAATGCCCTGGTGGCCCAGGTCATGCTGGACCAGCTGGGCACGCAGGTCACGATGGTCGATGGCGGTGAGGCCGCGCTGCAATGGCTGCAGGAGAACACGCCGGACATCATCCTGATGGACTGCGAGATGCCCGGCATCGATGGTTTCGAGGCCACACGCCGCTGGCGCGCGATGGAGCACGCACGTGGCGGTACCCGGTGCGCCGTGGTGGCCCTGACCGCCAATGGCCCCGAAACCTTCGAGACCAAGGGCAAGCCCTCCGGCATGGACGCCTACCTGGGCAAGCCCTTCGACCTGGAAGAGCTGGCCGCCACCTTGTCAGCCCACGGGCTTGAGCGGGTGCATCGTGGCGTCGTAGTCGGCCAGTGAGGGCATGCGCAGCGGCTGCAGGCTGTCAAGCTGGTTCAGGTGGGCCTGGTACTGGGCCATTATGGCGTCGCGCTCGGGTGCTTTCAGGTAAGGCACGTGGTAGGCCACGAAGGGGGGCAGCACGGTCAGGCCCACATAGCCCAGCATGCCCTGGTGGATGGGCTTGAGCAGGGTGTCCAGCTCGCCATGGATGGCCCCGGGCCCGAACATGTGCGTCTGCCCGCCCAGCGAGGTGGCCAGCATGGCGCGCTTGCCTTTCAGGCCGCCCTTGTCGTAGATGCGGGTGCCGCCGTAGCACACGCCCGAGATGAACACGCGGTCCACCCAGCCCTTCAGGATGGCTGGCAGGCTGTACCAGTACACCGGGAAGCTGAAGATGATCAGGTCGGCCCATTGCACCTTCTCGATTTCGGCCACGATGTCGGGTGCCAGGGTCTTGCCGTTCCAGTTGTGGCGCTGCTCCAGCGCGTAGGTCAGGTACTCAGGGTTCTGCCGCGCACCGAAATCGGCGGGGCCGGCCACCGGGTTGAAGTTCATCGCGTACAGGTCAGACACCTGCACATGCCATCCCGCAGCCTCGAAGTGGCGAACGGTCAGGTCTTTCATGCCGGTCACGAACGACTGGGGTTCGTGGTGCGCGTGGACGATCAGCAGGTTCATGGCGAGGGCTTTCCGGTGAAACGCAGACAGCCTGCCATTGTGGGGCCGATGTCTGCTGTCAGTTCGCCAGCAGCCCCAGTTCGTTCTGCAACATGAGGTTGTAGACGGCCAGCTTGCTGGCGTCGGCCACACGCTGCGCAATGGCCGCGTCGGCCAGTACCTGCTCTTCGCTCAGGTAGTCGTGCGCCACCAGGTGCAGGGAGCCGATGGTGCGGCCATTCGCAATCATCGGCAGGCAGAGGCTGGGCACGCGTTGCGCCCAGCGTGGGGCGTTGTGGCGGCAGGCCAGATCCAGCCCCGGGCGGCTGCAGCAATGCATCTTGCCGCGGCGCAGGGCCCAGCAGTGGTTGGCGGCCAGGTCGTGCGGGGCATCTTCGGGCAGGCCCCACTGCGTCACACGGTCCATCAGTTCGGTGCCCGGATGCTTGACGGTCATCCACCCACCCCATTGAGGCAGCAACCGGACCAGGGCGTGGGTCACGATGGTGCCGGCCTCGGCCAGTGACGTGCAGGCATTGAGCATTTCGCTGCTTTCCTGCACGATGGAGCCTTCTTTGCGTGTGGCATCGAGTCTGGACAGCAGAGATTGAAGCTCGGCTTGCTGGGTGCTGGCCTCCTGCCGGGCCCGCAGGAAACCGTCCACGTTCAGCAGGAAGGCATCCAGGTGCGTGCCGTCAGCCTCGACCTCGACCCGACCATCGAGCTGGTGCCAGACCTTTCGCTGGTCAGCGAAGGTGATCTCGAGGTTCATCTTCAGCTGAGATTGCCCGCTGTGCAGCGCATGGTGCAGCGACCGATTGAGATTGGTCAGTGCATTGACGTCCAGGTAAATCGGTTTGCTGGTGGGCTGCACCACCAGGTCATGCGGGTGCCCCCACAGGCCCTGCACATTGGCCGAAGCAAAGTCCAGCCGGTTGATTTCACCGCTGTCTGTATCCAGTGTCCAGCGCATCATCACGACCGGCCCGGCCGAGAACACGGCGGCGTCGGCCATGCGTGCGAGCTTGGCCTGTTCCAGCTCGTGCACATCGGTCAAGGTGCCCGACAGCAGAAGCGGGCGTCCTGTTCGGTTGCGTTGCACGATGACGCCTTTGCAATGCATCCAGCGCCAGTCGGCCTGATCGGCATCCCGCTTGATTCGGCAGGTCACATCCATGGGCTGGCCGTCGCTGAGCTGCTCCTGCATGCGCTTGCGCACCTTGAGCCCGTCTTGCGGGTGCACATGCTCCTGCATCCATTGGCTCATGGGGATGCGATCCTCCATGTAGCTCACGCCGTTGTCATCCATCAGCGCCTGTTGAAAATTCAGGGTCTCGGTGCGCAGGTCGAACTGCCAGAACTGAACCTGCGCCGCACGCATCACCACATCGCTGAGGCATTCATCGGCCGCCCGCTCCTGGCGCAGTTTCTGGAGATGCTGCTGGGTCAGTGCCTGCATCAAATCTGCCGGATAAGCCATTTGCACGCCGGCCCGGAAAGACCAGACCCGCTGCGCCCTGCGCATGCTGCTGTACACCACCATGGTTGCCAGGGCCGGGGCTGTCACGTACCAGGCCCGCCAGGCGGCGGTTTCCGTGCTCAGGCGAAACAGTTCGGCCACGCCCACGGGCGCATCCAGCAGGCCGTGCCAGTGCATGGTCAGCGCGAGCAACAGTGGCTGAGCAATCGCCTGCATGTACCACTGAGCCAGTGACAGGCGAAGCCCTCGTTGCGGGCTGTGCAAGCGTGTGGCGGCCACGGTGCCCAGGCACAGGCTGGCCAGTACCACGCTGGGGGGCAGGCGGCCCTGTGTGCCATCGAACCACAACGCAATCATCGGGCCCAGCCAGGCCAGTGTGTAACCCATTGCCGTGGGCCAGCGGCCTTGGGCATGTCTTCGCATCGACGTGACCAGACTCAGGCCGAGCAGGGTCAGCCCGAATGAAGACACCAGCCCCAAGGTCGACACCTGCTGTCGTGCGGGGCCCAGTGCCGCCGAGGCGATCAGCCCCTGGCACCAGACGCCGCAGATCATCAGCGGCATCCACGCGGTGTCCCACCAGTGCTTCTGCGACACCTGGCACAGGCGCCAGGCCAGGCCGCACAGCAGCACCATCGAGCCCCACAGCAACCACAAGGGCCATTGGTGCCACATCATGGGTTGGGCTCCATCATTTCTTCACGCAAGCGCAAGCTGGCCAGGGCCGACTTGACGCCCTCGGCCAGGCGGGTGGCCAGTTCTTCGGCCTCCCGGATCTCCTGCGGCAGCATCTCGTAAGGCGCAAACAGGTGGATCGCCCCGATGACGTCTCCCGTGGTGCTCAGTGGCACGCAGATGCTCACGGGAATCGGGTCGTCATCGACCGCCAGGTGCAGGCACAGCGCATCACAGCCGCCACACTGGTAGGTGTGGGCCTTGTTGCGGCGCAATGACCAGCAATCGCGCAGATGAAAAGGCTCCAGCATGGCTGGTGGCATGCCCCATCGGCCAATGATGTAAAGCCGCCCATTGCGCCCGATGCTCAAGGCCCCGTGCCAGCCTGGAAGCAGCGTCTCGGCAGCCTGCTTGACGATCGTGGCGGCTTCGTTTTCATTGCGGGCAGAGTTCAGCAGGTCGGTCACACGCTGCAGGGTCAGCGAAGTCGTGCGGGCATTTTCCAGCCGCTCCACCAGCCACTCCAGGTGCAGGTTCTCCTGCTCCTGTACCGTCAGCATCTGCAGTTGCTCGTGGATGTCCAGCATGTAGCCATGCAGCACCGGGCGGTCACCCTGGCGTGCGATCACGCCGTGCAGGGAGAACCAGCGCCACATGCCATCGCCTGTGCGCATGCGCACCGACATCTGGAATTCCTTTTCGTTGCGGTCGATCGTCGCCCGGACCTGTTCCCGCAGGCGCGGCAGGTCTTCCGGATGGGCCAGCGTATCCGTGGTCAGGCCTTCGCCGGTCCAGCCCCGATCCTTCTGGCGCAGGATGCGGGCGGCGTTGCCACTCATGGCCAGCACCTGGCGAGATCCTGACAGGGCGTACTTGAACAACAGCACATCGCCGGCGTCGAACAGCGCCTGCTCGCGCTCCAGGTTGAGCCGAAGGCGCCGCTGATCGGTCACGTCGAGAAACGCGCCGATCACGCGCCGAACCTGCCCGTTTTCATCCTGGTCGATCAGGGTGCTGCGTGACAGCACCCATCCCCACCCCCCCTGAGGCATCTGCAGGCGATGCTCCACTTCCATGCGCGACAGATCGCCATTGATCAAAGCCGTGAGCATCTGGTTCAACGAGGTGCTCTCGTCAGGGTGCAGGACCTGCAACCACGGGCTTGCCGGCAGATTGGATGCGCCCTTGATGACCAACGGCTCGGGATGGAACGGGCTGTGCAGGGTCAGGCGGCTGTCGCTGACTTCCAGGTCCCAGTGCCCGAGGCCGCCCGATTGCATGGCCTTGCGCCTGTGTGGCAGGCCTGACGGCTCGCGACCCAGTTGAACCTGAGCTTCCGCCCGCGCCAGCGAATCGGCCTCCACCATGCGTGTCAGTGCCCGGAGCACCATGCGACGGCGGGCCGCACGGGCGGCTCGCAGCGCTTGCGACACCGCGCGGTTGGCCGCGGGCAGGCCTGCGATGACCACCATCATCACCAGCAGCAACTCCACCGTGTCGCGGTGGGCCGAGAGGTCGTGACTGATCAGACCGAGCAACACGGCCACGGGCAACAACCACGACAGTCCGGTGCGATTCACGGCATGCGCTCCAGGGGCAGGGTTCCATGTCTTGCCGACTGTAGGTGGCACACGCCCTGAGTGGCCGCAGGAAGAAGGGTGAGAACCGGCACTAATTGACGTCATTCGTCCTTTTGCTGGGTCAGTCGGCCCACCCTGGCGGGGGTGTTTGTATCCGGATGTGAATGCGGGGTTGGCCTGCCTGAGGCGTCGGGCCCCGGGACGCTTAGACTGCGCGCCAGCACGGCCAGACAGGCCGGCACACAGACATCCAGGAGGTTCCCCATGGCCGAAATCCGTCGCGCCACCCTGTTCGGCAAATTGCACCCCGTGGCCTACCAGACGGTCGATGCCGCCACCGTGTTCTGCAAGCTGCGAGGCAACCCGTTCGTGGAGCTGGTGCACTGGGTGGCCCAGACCGTGCAAGGGCAGGGCAATGACTGGGTGATGCTGCTGCCGCACACCGGTGTGGATGCTGCGGCCTTGTCGCGCGACATCACTTCGGCGCTTGAGCGCCTGCCCCGCGGCGCCACCCGCATCTCCGACCTGTCGCTCACCATCGAGCAGGCCATCGAAAAAGCCTGGGTGCTGGCCTCGCTGGGCGATGGCCAGGGCTGGGTGCGCAGCGGCCATGTGTTGCTGGCCCTGCTGCAGCACCGCGAGTTGCGCGTGCAGCTGTTCGACATCTCCCGCCAGTTCGAGCGCATTGCCCTCGACCGCCTCAGCGAGCACTGGCACGCCTGGTGCGAGGCCTCGCCCGAGGCCGTGGCCCCGGCCGGTGCGCAGGCTTTGGGCGGCGCAGAGCCTGGCCAGGCCAGCGGTGCGATGGGGGGCAGCGGCCTGTCGGGCCAGGAAGCCCTGCAGCGCTTCACCACCGACCTCACGGCGCAAGCCCGTGGCGGCCGCATGGATCCCATCGTGGGCCGTGACGACGAGATCCGCCAGGTCATCGACATCCTGATGCGCCGCCGCCAGAACAACCCCATCCTGGTGGGCGAAGCGGGTGTGGGCAAGACGGCCGTGGTTGAAGGTCTGGCCCAGCGCATCGTGCGCGGCGATGTGCCCCCGGCCCTGCGCGATGTGCAGCTGCGCGTGCTCGACGTCGGCCTGCTGCAGGCCGGTGCCAGCATGAAGGGCGAGTTCGAGCAGCGCCTGCGCTCGGTCATCGACGAGGTGCAGGCCTCGCCCCAGCCCATCATCGTATTCATCGACGAAACCCACACCCTGGTGGGGGCGGGCGGACAGGCTGGCACGGGCGATGCCGCCAACCTGCTCAAGCCGGCCCTGGCCCGCGGCCAGCTGCGCACCATCGGCGCGACCACCTGGGCCGAATACAAGAAGCACATCGAAAAAGACCCGGCCCTCACGCGGCGCTTCCAGGCCGTGCAGGTCGATGAGCCCGACGAAGTGCGCGCCCTGCTGATGATGCGCGGTGTGGCCGCCACCATGGAGGCCCACCACCGCGTGCTGATCCTCGATGAAGCGCTGGAAGCGGCCGTGCGCCTGTCGCACCGCTACATCCCGGCGCGCCAGCTGCCCGACAA
>JBEGRT010000181.1:0-7269 GCA_041180305.1 Pseudomonadota bacterium | reverse complement strand
GCAGGCACACCTGCTCGGGGTTGGCTTCGGGGTTGACCTTGGCCAGCGACACCTCGGCCACCACGGTGTACTCGCTGAAGGTGCTGCAGCCCATGTAGTGGTAGATGGGCTGGCCCTGGTAGGAAAAGCGCGTGGTGCCATCGGGCATCACGCCCTTGCCTTGCGTGGCGCGCACCGACACGCACAGGTTGGTCTTGCCGCTCTTGCAGAACAGGCATTCGCCGCATTCGGCCGTGTACAGGGGGATCACGTGGTCGCCAGGCTTCACGCTGGTCACGCCCTCGCCCACCTGCACCACGATGCCAGCGCCTTCATGGCCCAGCACCACGGGGAACAGGCCTTCGGGGTCGTCACCGCTGAGGGTAAAGGCGTCGGTGTGGCACACGCCGGTGTGCGTGATGCGCACCAGCACCTCGCCCTTTTGCGGCGGGGCCACGTCGATTTCAACGACCTGCAGGGGCTGGCCAGCGGCAAAGGCCACAGCGGCACGGGACTTGATCATGAGGGGCTCCGGTCTCAGAAGGGGTGTGGGTGTGAAAGTGGTCAGCGCAGGTAGGTGCGCACCAGGGTGGTCAGGTCTTGCGCCAGGCGCTCGGGCGGGCCCTGTTCGGCCAGTTGCTCGCGGATGTGCGAATCCATCACCTCGGCCATCAGGCCATTGACGGCACCGCGCAGCGCGGCCAGTTGCTGCAGCACCGGGGCGCAGTCGGCGCCGCTTTCCAGCGCGCGCTCGAGGGCCTCGGCCTGACCCTTGATGCGGCGCACGCGGGTCAGGGCCTTTTTCTTGTCAGCGGGTGAATGGGGCATGGGCATCGACCATAGTGGGGGGGAGTATATGGCTGCGGGGCGATGAACGGCAAGCAGACCCCGGGGAAACCCACAAAACGCACGCTGATCGTGCACCGTGCGCGATCATCGCGCAAGGGTGGCGCGTGCTGCATTGCCGCAAAATGTTCAGCCGCCTATCGTTCGCCTGGGCTCCAACCAACCCACACAACGAGAAACGCCATGTCCTCCATGAACCCTGGGCGCACCCTGCCCTCCCCTGATGAAGGCAGCGACCCCACCCGGGTTGCCTCCACCGCAGCGACACCTGCCATGCCGAATGTTTCGCCTCCCCAACCGGGCTCTTCCGGCCTGTTCGGCGCCGTGCGCGACGCCCTGGCCATTGGCCGCACCCGCTGGGTGATGCTGACGCTGGTGTTCTTTGCCACCACGCTGAACTACATCGACCGCGCCGCCCTGGGCGTGATGCAGCCCGTGCTGGCCAAGGCCATGGACTGGACCTCGCAGGACTACGCCAACATCAACTTCTGGTTCCAGGTGGGTTATGCCATCGGCTTTGCCTTGCAAGGCCGCTTCATCGACAAGGTGGGGGTGCGCCTGGCCTTTGCGCTGGCCGTGGGCCTGTGGAGCCTCGCGGCCGGTGCGCACGGTCTGGCGTCGTCGGCCCTTGGTTTCATGGTGTGCCGCTTCTTCCTGGGGCTGGCCGAAGCCGCCAACTACCCGGCCTGCGTGAAGACCACACGCCTGTGGTTCCCCGCCAGCGAACGGGCCATGGCCACCGGCATCTTCAATGCGGGCACCAACGTGGGCGCCATGATCACGCCGATCATGCTGCCCTTCCTGATGACGGTGTGGGGCTGGGAAGCCGCCTTCTTCTTCATGGGGGCCCTGGGCCTGGTGTGGCTGGCGTTCTGGCTCAAGCACTATCAAAACCCGGAAGATCACCCGGGGGTCAGCCCGGCCGAGCGCGCCCACATCACCGATGTGCAAGAGCCTGAGCCGCGCGCCGTGCCGTATTCGCAGATCCTGCGCATGCGGGGCACCTGGGCCTTTGCGCTGGCCTTCGCCATCACGGCGCCGGTGTTCTGGTTCTACCTGTACTGGCTGCCGCCCTTCCTGAACAACCAGTACGACCTGGGCATCAGCGTGGCCAAGATGGGCCTGCCGCTGGTGGTGATCTACCTGACGGCCGATGTGGGCTCGATCGGTGGCGGCGCCCTGTCGTCCTGGCTGATCAAGCGCGGCATGCGCCCTGTGCAGGCCCGCCTGAGCGCGATGCTGGTGTGCGCGCTGTGCATCTCGTCGGTGGTGCTGGCCGCAGGGGCCAGCAGCCTGTGGCTGGCCGTGGCCGCCATCTCCATCGCCATTGGGGCGCACCAGGCCTGGACGGCCAACATCTGGAGCATGGTGATGGACTACACCCCGCGCGAATGCGTGAGCTCGGTGTTTGGCTTCGGCGGCATGATCGGTGCCATCGGGGGCATGTTCATGACCCAGATCGTGGGCCATGTGCTGACCGTCACGAACGACAACTACGCCGTGCTGTTCACGCTGATTCCCAGCATGTACTTCATCGCCCTGACCTGGTTGTATGTCATGGCACCGCGTGAGGTGCCCCAGGCCTGAGGCCTGAGGTGGGGCCCCTGCCCGATCAGAGCAGGGGTCGCACCGCCTGCGCGGCTTCGCGCAACAAAGGCAGCAGGCGCTGCTCGATCTCTTCGACCGAATACGCCCGCTGCTGCACGGTCATGCCGATCGCGCCCTTGCAGTCGCCCTTGCGGTCCTTGAGGGCCATGGCCACGCCACTGAGCCCCAGGTCGAATTGCTGGTGTGTGATCCAGTGGTTCAGCTCGCGGGCCCGCTTCACGCTGTCGCGAAACAGCGCCGGGTCGGTCACGGTGAACGAGGTGAAACTGGCGAAGTTGTGCCGCCCGATCCACGCGTCGAGCGCTTCGTCAGACAGCACCGACAGCATGGCAATGCCCGGCGTGACCACATGCGCTGGCGCACGCGCGCCCACGTGGTAGCCGATGGACACCACACGCGGCGAATTGCTGCGGGCCACGTAGACCACGTCGTGGCCATCGAGCACGCTGACATTGACTGTCTCGCCGCACTGCATGGAAATGCGCTGGATGAACGGCTGCACCAGGCGCGGCAGGCGTGCGGCGCCCAGGTAGCTCTCGCTCAGGCGCAGCACCCGGGGCGTGAGCCAGAACAGCTTGCCGTCGGTGCCGGCAAAGCCGAAATGCACCAGGCTCAGCAGGTAGCGCCGGGCCGCGGTGCGGGTCAGGCCCGTCAGGCGGGCCGCTTCACTGGGTGTGAGCCGGGGCCGTTCGTCGTCGAATGCCTCGATGACGCGCAGCCCCTTGCCCAGCCCTTCGATCAGGTCCTTGCGGTCGATCTGAAAACCGGAGTCTTCCATCGCCCGAGGGCTCAGACGTCGAAGAACACGGTTTCCTTGCCGCCGTCCGGGGTGTCCTGGATGCGGATGTCGAAACGGTAGACCACATCGCCACCGCGCATCTCGCGCCGTGCGATCAAGGTCTGGCGGCGCACTTCCCACTCGATGCCGTTGAGGATGGGGTCGGCGCTGTTGGCCTCGACCTCGTCTTCGAAGTACACGCGGGTGTGCAGGCCGATGTTGATGCCGCGGGCAAACAGGATCAGGCAGATGTGCGGGGCCTGCTCGCGGCCATTGGCGCCCACCACCTTGCCAGGCTTGATGGTGTTGAAGGTGTACAGGCCCGTGTCGAAATCGGCGCCTGTGCGGCCCCAGCCTCGGAAGGCGGGGTCCACGGGCTTGTTCTGCGTGTCGGCCGGGTGGTTGTACTTGCCGGCGGCATTGGCCTGCGAGCTCTCGATCAGCACGTCGCGGATCGGGGTGCCGGTGCCGTCGTACACGGTGCCTTCCAGGCGGATGCGCTCACCCTGGGTCCCGGGCTGGACCAGCTGGTTGCCGAAGTTGTGGTCGAAGATCTCGAAGCCGGCCTGCTGCGGGGCCAGGCCGATGTGCACATAAGGGCCGCCCGTTTGCGACGGCGTTTCGGTGAATTGCTTGATCAGCGTCGTCATGGTGTGGGTCTCACTTGTTTTCGAACCAGGTGGCACGGCGGCCGCGCAGGGTGATGTCGAAGCGATAGCACAGGCTGTCCATCGGCACGGCCTGGTCCAGGTCGAGCGGGGCGATCAGGCTGCGCACCTGCTCTTCGCTGCGGATGGTCTTGATGATCGGGCAGTGCTGGATCAGCGGGTCGCCCTCGAAGTAGAGCTGCGTGATCAGGCGCTGGGCCCAGCCGTCGCCGCTGATGCTGTAGTGGATGTGCGCCGGGCGCCATTCGTTGGCGCGGTTGCGCCAGGGGTAGGGGCCGGGCTTGACGGTGCGGTAGGCGTAGTAGCCGTTCTCGTCGGTGACCATGCGACCACAGCCGCCGAAGTTGGGGTCGAGCGAGCCCAGGTACTGGTCTTTCTTGTGGCGATAGCGGCCCGAGGCATTGGCCTGCCAGACCTCGACCAGCGCACCCTTGACCGGGCGGCCGAACTCGTCACGCACGAAGCCGTGCACGATGATGCGCTCACCGATGGGCAGGCCATCCTTGGCGAAGTTGGTCAGCAGGTCGTTGTCCTTGACACCCAGTTCGGCGGCCGAGAACACGGGGCCCGTGATCTCCGACAGCGTGGCGCCGTTGGTGATCAGGGCGTTCTTGGGCGAACGCAGCACGCTGGTCTTGTAGTACGGCGTGAGGGCGGGCGGGTGCGCGTCGGAATCGCGGTGGCCGAAGTGGCCAGCGGCGGTCAGCGAGGCGGGCAAGACGCCTTGGAAGGCAGGCAGTTGGGGCTTGCTCATCGGGTGGTGGTGTGGTCGGGGGTTGCGGGGGGCAGGCCCGACCCTCGGGCTGGACAGGGCCTGCATGGGCCGCACTGTAGGCAGCCTGCCCGCACCTGACCAATGAAGAATCAGCCCTCAGGTATTCTTCAATGGAATACCAAGGGTTAGCCCTGGGTGCCTCTCAGGGACGAGGCAGGCTGTGCACCAGGGCCACGAAATCGGCCAGTGCTGCGGCGTGTTCGCCCTGGGTGGCGCCGGGGCGGGAGCCTTCGTTTTCCAGCGGCACGTACACGCCGATGGCCTCGGAGGCCGCGCCGGGCAGGGCCAGGGCCTGCAGGGGCAGGCTTTCCGCCACGTCATGGATGGTGCTGGCGGCCGTGAGCCACAGGGCGTGGTCGTGCCAGGCCAGCGTGCGCCCGATGTCGGGCTGCAGGGTCTCGACCACCGGGCCCCGCAGCTGCGCCCCGATGCCGGCCAGGAAATCGTCGGCCGCCTGGCGGATGGCCGTGCCCGGCAGGGCCAGCACCACCGGCACCGTGAGCGCCTGCCACTGCGCAAAAGGCAGGTGCAGCAGGGGGTGGTCGGGCCGCAGCGCGGCCACCAGGGGCTCGGCCCACAGCGGCTCGAAGCGCAGGTTCATCATGCGGTCGGGCTCGGCCAGGCGGCCCAGCACCAGGTCCAGCTCACCGGTGCGCAGCTGTTCCAGCAACTGCGCATTGCGCCCGGCCACCACCCGCAGACGCCCTTCCGGCTGCTGCGTGCGCCAGGCGGCCATGAGCCGGTGCAGCCAGGGCGTGGGCAAGGTGGGCAGCACCCCCAGCCGCACCAGCGTGCTGCGGGCCGGGGTCACGCTGTCGAGGGCCTGCTCGAGCGACAGCAGCCCTGTGCGCGCATGGCGCACGAAGCGCTCGCCCGCGGGCGTGAGCCGCACCCCATGGCGCTCGCGCACCATGAGGGGCTGCCCCACGATGTCTTCCAGGTCCTGGATGATCTTGGTGACCGCCGGTTGCGTGATGGCCAGCGCCTCGGCCGCGGCGCGCATGTTGCCGTGCTGCGCGCAGGCCAGCAGGCTGCGCACGTGCTGCATGCGGATGCGGTGGAGGAGGGGGCTCATGGGAGAGATTGGAGCACAAGGGGCCCCGGCTTGATCCAGCGCATGGGCAGGCCACCCCGAAGGCGCAGAGTGACTGCACAGGAGGGCCACATCATGGACATTCAGGCGTCAGGGCAGGCTTGCAGCCGGTGCGGGCGTGCGCCGGTCGAGGGGGCCTTGCCGCAGCCCCCGGGTTTTCTGAGCCACCCCACCCGGCATCTGTTTTTCACCGGCAAAGGCGGGGTCGGCAAAACCTCGCTGGCCACGGCCTCGGCCCTGTGGCTGGCCGACGCGGGCCGCAAGGTGCTGCTGGTCAGCACCGACGCCGCATCGAACCTCGACGAGATGCTGGGAGTACCCCTGCGCAACACGCCGGTGGCCGTGCCCGGTGCGCAGGGGCTGTCGGTGCTCAACATCGACCCGGGTGTGGCCGCCGAGACCTACCGCCAGCGCGTGCTGGCCCAGATGGGGCCACAGGCCACCGACGCCGAGCGCGCCACCGTGCGCGAGCAGCTGTCGGGCGCCTGCACCACCGAGATCGCCGCTTTCGACGAGTTCTCGAACTTCCTGGCCGGTGAGGTCGCCGGCTATGACCACATCGTGTTCGACACCGCGCCCACCGGCCACACCCTGCGCCTGCTGAGCCTGCCCAAGGCGTGGAGCGGGTTCCTCGAAGGCAACGACCGGGGCGCGTCCTGCCTGGGCCCGCACTCCGGGCTGAAGATGCAGGAGGCCCGGTTCAACGCGGCCCTCGCAGCCCTGTCCGACCCCGCGCTCACCACCCTCGTGCTGGTGGCGCGTGCCGACCATGGCGCGCTGGCCGAGGCGGCGCGCACCTCCGACGAGTTGCGGGGCCTGGGCCTGCACCACCAGCACCTGGTGATCAATGGCCTGTTCAAGGCCACCCGCCCGGATGACGAGATCGCCGCTGCCATGCAGGCCCTGGGGCAGCAGGCCCTGGCCGACATGCCGGTGGCTCTGCGGGCCCTGCCCCGCACCGACGTGCCTTTGCGGGCGTTCGACACCGTGGGACTGTCGGCCCTGCGCGCCCTGCTGCACGAGGCGCCAACGCCCGCCACCGGGGTGCCCGAGGTGAGCGCGGCAGGGCCTGCAGCGACCGAGCCGCTCGACCGCCTGGTCGATGAGCTGGCCGAGGCCGGGCGCGGGCTGATCATGGTGATGGGCAAAGGCGGCGTGGGCAAGACCACGATCGCTGCGGCCCTGGCCGTGGGGCTGGTTCGGCGCGGGCATGCCGTGCACCTGAGCACCACCGACCCGGCCGCCCACCTGGCCATGACGCTGGACGGCGAACTGCCCGGCCTGCAGGTGGGCCGGATCGATCCCAAGGCAGAAACCCGGCGCTACATCGACAAGGTCATGGCGGCGCGCTCGCCCGGGCTGGACGAGCAGGCGCGCGCGTTGCTGCAGGAGGATCTGCAATCGCCTTGCACCGAAGAGGTGGCCGTGTTCCATGCGTTCTCGCGGACGGTGGCCGAGGCGCGCAGTGCTTTCGTGGTGCTGGACACCGCGCCCACCGGGCACTCGCTGCTGCTCATGGACG
>JBEGRT010000180.1:0-2897 GCA_041180305.1 Pseudomonadota bacterium | reverse complement strand
GCGAGCAGACCGGCGCCACCGTGCAGCAAAGCCTGATGGGGCTGTGGGTGATGCTGCTGGCGCCTGGCTTCATCTTTCTGCCCCTGATGGGCCTGACCATCCTGTCGGTCAGCCACCCGCTCAAGCGCGCCGAAGACATCACCCGCGCCATTGCCAATGGCGACCTCACCCGCGACATCAACCCCCGGGGCAACGACGAAATCGCGCGCCTGATGCTGGCCATGCACCACATGCAGGAATCGCTGCGCACCATGGTGTCGTCGGTGCGGGAATCGGCGCAATCCATGCTGCGCGCCAGCACCGAAATCGCCGCCGGCAACCAGGACCTGTCGCTGCGCACCGAACAGACCGCCTCCAGCCTGCAGGAAACCGCCAGCTCGATGGAGCAGCTCAACGACACGGTGGACCGATCGGCCATGTCGGCCTTCACCGCCAACGAACTGGCCGACACCGCCAGCCAGCGCGCCCAGCATGGCGGCGAGGTGGTCGGCAACGTCGTGCAGCAGATGGACGCCATCAGCCAGGCCTCGCGCCAGATCAACGACATCATCGGCGTGATCGACGGCATCGCCTTCCAGACCAACATCCTGGCGCTGAATGCGGCCGTGGAGGCCGCCCGCGCCGGTGAACAAGGCCGCGGCTTTGCCGTGGTGGCCGGGGAAGTGCGCTCGCTGGCCCAACGCAGCGCTGAAGCCGCCCGGGAAATCAAGAGCCTGATCGGCCAGTCGGTCGAGCGCGTGGACGTGGGCGCCCAGCGCGTGAAGGACGCCGGCGACGTCATGAACGAAATCGTGACCTCGATCACCCGCGTCACCCAGGCCATGGGCGAGATCACGGGCGCCACCCAGGTGCAGGCCCAGGGCATCAGCCAGGTGTCCAAAGCCGTGGGAGAACTCGACCAGATGACCCAACAGAACGCTGCCCTGGTGGAAGAATCGGCCGCCGCCGCCGACAGCCTGCGCCAGCAGGCCATGGCCTTGCACGAAGCCGTGGCGCGCTTCAAGTTGCAGATTTGACGCGTCAGTTCGTCCGAATTTACCCTGCACTGGCTGGAATTGACACGGTTCTGGCCGGTTCGGCCAATGACCGAAGGCCGCCGCGTGCTGCAAAATGTTGCAAAGCACCACAACGGGTCACAGAACCCCGGTGCACCAACCAGGGAGCATGGCATTGAAACGTCTGACGGACCTCGCCTCGCAATTGGCACTGCTGCATCGCCGCGGCGCCAGCATTGGCGTGGACTTCAAGCTCATTGCCGACCACCTGAACCTGCACGTCTCGGTGAAAGACCCCGAGCTGCGCTATCGGTACATCAACCTGCCCGGGCAAGTGAACCACCTGCTGCCCGGCAGCCTGCAAGGCCAGCTCTCTGATGCCGACCTCAATGGCCAGGATGTGGCCAGCTGGCGCGTGCAGGCCGACCGGCAAGCCCTGCGCAGCCGCGAGCCGCACATCGTCTGGTCAGAGCCCCAGTCAGGCCCCGACGGCACCCCCGTGCGCCAACCCCAGGTCAAGATCGGCCTGCACGACGAACGCGGCATGCCGGCAGGCGTGCTCGACCTGGCCCCCATGGGCGACGACGTGGAACAGATGCGCCTGGAAGTGCTGCGCATGCGCGAAGCCCTCGACCTCGTGACCGAGGTGCTGGGCCTGATGATGCGCCACGATCACGAAGCCGACCTGCTGGAACGCGTGTGCAGCACCCTGGTGGTCAAAGGCCGCTACCTGGCCGCGGCCGTGGTGCCCGTCGAAAGCGGCAAGCGCACCGTGCACGTGCCCCTGTGCCAGGCGGGCAACCGGGCCGAGCTGTGTCTGCCCGGCCCCTTCCGGCTGGACGACCCCATCTGGGAAAGCCATCCCCTGGTGCGCACGGTGGAATCGGGCATCTGCATGGTGCAGCGCCTGAACTCGGCCCGTGAGCACACCCTGTGGCAACAGGCCCACCCGCCCGAACAGGCCCAGGCCCTGATCGCCCTGCCCATGCACGCCGACGACGACGTGCACGCCGTGCTGCTGCTGGCCTGCGACAGCATCGAGAGCTTCGCCCCTTCGCGCGCCGTGCTGCTGCAGCGCATGGCCGACGAACTCTCGCTGGGCCTGGAGCTGCTGCGCTCACGCCACCGCCTGGCCAGCGAACGCCAGCAAAAAGAGCTGCACCTGCGCCAGCAACTGATCACGTCACAGCGCCTGAGCCTGGCCACCGGAAGCGCCCATGTGGGCCTGTGGGAATGGGACCTCGCCCGCGGCACCGTGGTCATGGACGAAGAAGCCACGGCCCAGCTGGGCCTGCCCTCTTACGCCCGCACCCTGCCCCTGAACACCGTGCTGGGCTGGATCCATGCCGACGACCACCCCGGCGCCCTGGTCGCGCTCGACCAGGTCCGCCACGAAGGCCTGGCCACCGAAACCACGGTGCGCATCATCCCGCCTGACGGGCGCGAACGCGTGCAGCGCGTGTGCATGGCCGCCCTGCGGCAGGACGACGGCACCATCATCAGCGTGCTGGGCGCCAACCTCGACATCACCGACCCCACGCGCGACATGGAGCGCCTGCAGCACCTGGGCACCAAACTGCAGCTGGCCACACAGGCCACCGGCCTGGGCATCTGGGAGCTCGACCTGGTGCAGTTCCGCCTGGTGCTCGACGGCCGCGCCTGCCAGATCCACGGCCTGGAAGAGCCCCAATCCGTCATCGAATGGCAAACGTGGCTGCAGTGGGTGCACCCAGCCCAGCGCACCGAAGTGCACGAGCAGTTCAGCCAGGGCCTGCGCGAAGCCAGCCAGGGGCAGTTCGAATGCGCCATCACGCCCCCTGACCAGCGCTCCCGCCGCCTGCTGGTGAACTGGGCCAGCCAGGCCGACGAACACGGCCAGGTTCAGCAAATGCTGGGCACCCT
>JBEGRT010000179.1:0-3941 GCA_041180305.1 Pseudomonadota bacterium | reverse complement strand
AGTGCGCGACATCATCGACGGCATGGTGGTGCAGCCCAACACCGTGCACGTGATCCCCCCGGCGCGTGAGCTGACCCTGTCCAGTGCTTGTCTGCACCTGTCCGCCCTGTCGCAGCCCCGCAGCCTGCGCCTGCCCATCGATGTGCTGTTCAGCGCCATGGCCCGCGAGCAGGGCGACCGGGCCGTGGGTGTGGTGTTTTCTGGCATGGGCGCTGATGGCACCCTGGGCGTGCGTGCCCTGCATGCGGCCGGGGCGCTGACCCTGGCGCAGCTGCCTGAATCGGCCGAGTTCCCCAGCATGCCGCAAAGCGCCATTGCCACCGGCTGCGTGGACATCGTGGCCCGCCCCGCCGACATGCCGCAGCGCATCCTGCAGGTGCTGGCCCAGACCGACATGGGCCCTGCGCAGCAGGCTGATGTCGACCCCTTGCAGCAACTCGATCAGATCCTGGCCTTGCTGCGCCAGCACAGCAAGCACGACCTGTCGCTGTACAAGAGCAGCACCTTGTTGCGACGCATCGAGCGGCGTGTGGCTGTTCATGGGCTGGGGTCCATGGCCGAGTACAAGCGTTTCCTTCAGGACAATCCGCAGGAGCTGGACCTGCTGTTCGCCGAAATGCTGATCGGCGTGACCCGTTTCTTCCGCGATGCCGAGGTCTGGCGTGACCTGGCCACCCTGGTGCTGCCTGACCTGTTGCTGCGCCGCGCACCACGCGACAAGCTGCGGGCCTGGGTGGTGGGCTGCTCCACGGGCGAAGAGGCCTATTCGCTGGCCATGCTTTTCCTGCAGTCTCAGGACGCGCTGCCCGAGGCCGAGCGCCTGAGCCTGCAGATCTTTGCCACCGACCTCAGTGCCGAAGCCGTGGCCGTGGCCCGCAAGGGCTGGTACCCGCCCCGCATCGCCTCGGACATGCCGTCCGACGTGCTGCACAGGTTCTTCACCGAGCACGAAGGCGGCTGGCGCATCACCAAGCAGGTGCGTGACATGGTGCTGTTCGCGCAGCACGATGTCATCCTCGACCCGCCTTTCACCCGGCTGGACCTGCTGTCATGCCGCAATGTGCTGATCTACTTCAATGCCGTGCTGCAGCAGCGCCTCATGCCGCTGTTCCATTACAGCCTGCGCCCTGGCGGTGTGCTGTTGTTGGGCGGTGCGGAAACCGTGGGGCGTGCCCAGGGACTGTTCAACCCCATCCACTCTCGAACCCGCCTTTACCGGCGCATCGACCAGGCCCCGGGGGCCGTGTCGGTCGATTTCCCGATCAACCAGTTTGGCGCGCTGCAGCGTGCCACCCACGAGGCTGCCTTGTCCCCTACTGTTTCCACCCTGAACAACCTGCAGGCCCTGACCGACCAGGTGCTGCTGCAACAGCATGCGCCTGCCGCGGTGCTGGTCAATGACGCGGGCGACATCCTCTACATCAACGGCCGGACCGGGCGTTACCTGGAGCCTGCGGCTGGCAAGGCCAACTGGAACATCCATGTCATGGCGCGCACTGGCATCCGCACGCAATTGGCCGTGGCCCTGCGCGAAGCGATCACCGAGCACAAGACGGTGCTGCTGACCGGCTTGCGTCTGGAAGACGACACGCGCCACACGGTGGACATCACGGTGCAGTGCCTGCTGGAGCCGCCGTCTCTGAAGGGCACGGCCTTGCTGGTGTTCCGCGAAGGGGTGGTGCGCCCCCGTGCGCGCAAGCAGGCGGGGGTCACCGATGAAGCCCTGCAGCAGGAGCTGGCGCGTGCCCGTGAAGAGGTGCTGGCCTTGCGCCGTGAGATGCAGGCCTCGCGCGAAGAACTGCAGGCGGCCAATGAAGCCCTGCAATCGGCCAACGAAGAGCTGCAATCGGCCAATGAAGAGCTGACCACCTCGAAAGAGGAGGCCCAGTCCATGAACGAAGAACTGCAGACCATCAACGGCGAGCTGCAGAGCAAGCTCGATGACCTGGCCATGGCGCACAGCGACATGCAGAACCTGCTCAACAGCACGGACATCGCCACGCTGTTCCTGGACAATGACCTGAATGTGCGCCGCTTCACCGAGCAGACCGTGGGCCTGTTCAACCTGCGCGAAGCCGACATCGGCCGGCCCCTGAGCGACCTGAGCACCCGGTTGGATTACCCCACGCTGTGCCAGGACGCCCGCGACACCCTGCGCACCTTGAACCCTTCGGAAAAGCAGGTCAGCACCAACGATGACCGCTGGCTGGCCGTGCGCATCATGCCGTACCGCACCGTCAACAACATGATCCAGGGCGTGGTGCTCACCTTTGTTGACATCACGGCGGCCAAGGCCCTGGAGGCGCAGTTGCGCCACGCCCAGTGACCGCCCTGAACGATCTGCCCCCATCACCTCGCATGGACCAACCGAACAACCCCTTGCAAGGCGCCACCTTGCAGCACATCGTCGAGAGCCTGGCCGATTTCTACGGCTGGGAGGAACTGGGTCGCATGATCCCGGTGCGCTGCTTCACCCATGACCCCAGCGTGGCGTCCAGCCTGAAGTTCCTGCGCAAGACCCCCTGGGCGCGGGCCAAGGTGGAAGCGCTGTACGTGGAGACCTGGAAGCGCGCACGGGGCCTGTGAGGCCTGTTGACCACCACGCCCAATCCCCAGGAGCCCTCATGCGCAAGATGCACCAACCCAGCCTTCTGGACGGCCCTGAGCACGCCGAGCAGACCACAGGCCCGCACGCGGGGCCGGGACCTTGGGTACCCACGCGGGCCGCGGCCCTGGCGCGGCTGGCCGCCGTGAAGCCCGGGGCCTATGCCCGCACACGCAATGCACTGGACGGCGCGGTCACGGGCCTGTCGCCCTGGATCACGCACGGGCTGCTGAGCCTGCGCGAGGTGCTGGCCGATGTGAATGCCCGCCAGCCGCTCGATGTGCAGCACAAGCTGGTGTACGAACTGGGGTGGCGCGCGTTCTTCCGGCATGCCTGGGCCCACCGTGGCGACGGCATCTTGCGCTCGATCCACGAGGGCCCCTTGCCCGACAGCGCCTACGCCCCCGAGCTGCCGGCCGACATCGCGCAGGCTTGCACTGGCGTGCCGGTGATCGACCAGGCCGTGCGCACGCTGTACCGCACGGGCTATCTGCACAACCATGCCCGCATGTGGCTGGCCAGCTATGTGGTGCATGTGCGCAAGGTGCACTGGCGAGCAGGGGCCGACTGGCTGCATGCCCACCTGCTCGATGGCGACCTGGCCAGCAACCACCTGAGCTGGCAATGGGTGGCGGGCACGGGCAGCCACAAGCCCTATTTGTTCAATGCCGAGAACGTGGCCAGGCATGCGCCCTCTGACTGGCACAGCCCCGGCACCGTGATCGACACCGATTACGAGGCACTTGATGCCTGGGCCAGGAACGCCAAGGCCCGACCGCCTGCCGGCGACGCGCGATGGCAGACGGCTGAGCCCCTGGTGCCGCCCGAGGTGTCGAGCCGCCCGCCGAGCGCCCTGGGCTTTCAGGCGCCAGACGAACTTGCGGTGCAGGGCCGCGATGTGTTCCTGGTGCACCCATGGTGCCTGGGGCCACTGCCCGCAGGCCTGGCGACCGACACCGTGGTGGTGGCCCTGTGCCTGTCGGAGTTCCACGAGGTCTGGCCCTGGAGCCCGGCGCGCTGGCAGTTCGTGGGGCAGCGCATGGCCGAGCTGGCGTCGCTGCGCTGGCAGGGCAGCCTGGCCCAGTGCCGGCAGGCCCTGCGTGGTGCACGCCGTGTGGTGTCGGTGGCCGAGCCCCACCTGCAGCCCTGGCTGCCCACGCTGGCCGAGTGCCAGTTGCCACCGGCGCTGTTCCCCGACGTGGCGCGCCCTTGTGCGTCGTTCTCGCAGTGGTGGCGCGAAGCCACCCGGGGCATGGACACCGCCGATGCCTTGCTGAACGCCTGAGGGGTTGTGGTCAGCCCACAGGGCTCCCATGCCTTAGGGCTTGTGCCCGTG
>JBEGRT010000178.1:0-3594 GCA_041180305.1 Pseudomonadota bacterium | reverse complement strand
CGCAGCGGGGGCAGTTTCTTGGTGCGGCCAGGGATGTTATGCAGTGCGCTCATGATCGGAACAGTCGTGAATACTGGGTTTCATGCCGGCTGCTCAGGATGGCCAGCATGGGGGTGAAGGCCTGCCGCTGGCTGTCGGCCAGCGACAGGGCATGGTCAATGGCGATGGGGATCTCGTCGATCAGGGCCTGGAGGATGCGTTGCCCGGCGGTCTGCCCCAGGGGCACGGCCTTGATGGCCGCCTGCACTATGTTCTCGGCCCAGCCGAAAGCGAAGATCAGCAGCGCTTCGCGCAGGTGCTCGGGGGCGGTGCCACCGGCGCCCTGCGGCAGGCTTTGTGCCACGGCCAGCGCGAAGGCCATGGGCCAGGTGGGGGCGGGTGCCAGGGCGGCGCAAGCGGCCAGGCGTGCATCGGCCTCATGCGGAGCGGCCAGCCCGGTACGCTGCTTGAGCCATTCCACCAGCGAACGGCCCATCTGTTCGGCCTGCAGGCGCAGTTCGCTGGTTTCGCGGGTGTGGCGCACCCAGTCGTTGAGTTCCTGCACACGGGCCAGGTCATGCCGTTGCCAGGCGGGCACGGCCCGCGCCACCACGGCCAGGTCAGCACGGGCCAGGCTCAGATGCAGCTGGTCGGTCAGCCAGGCCGCGGCCGAGTGTTCGTGGTGCACGCGGCCGGTGTCGACCGCGGCCTCCAGGCCTTCGGAATAGCTGAAGCCGCCCACAGGCAGGGCAGGGCTCGCCAGCCACATCAGCTGAAGGCGGGCGCTGGCGCTCAGCGGCGCCGCACGGGAAACAACCTGGGACATGGGCAGAACGCGCGGGTGTAAGGGCTCAGTGCGAGTGGTCGCTGCCGGGGGAATGCCCGTGGTCATGGCCGTGATCATGCCCACAGCCCGGGCCATGCACATGGGGCTTGTGCTCGCCCCTGATCGGGATGCTCAGTGGTTTGCCGCGCACCGCTGCTGACTGCGCGGCAGGGGCCTCGTGGGCGTGGCCATGATCATGGCTGTGGTCATGTGAGTGATCGTGCCCGCAGCCAGGGCCGTGTTCATGGCCGCCATCATGCGCATGGCCATGGACGTGCCCTGCGTCGTGTCCGTGGCCGTGGCCACCATGCCCATGTGAGGCATAGGCGCCCCCTTCGGGCTCGAAAGCGGCCTCCTGAGCCACCACCGTCAGGTGCATGGCGCGCAGCATGTCGGCCAGCACATGGTCGGGTTCGATCTTCAGGTGGTCAGGCCGCAGCTCGATCTGCACATGGCGGTTGCCCAGGTGGTAGGCCGCACGGGTTAGGTCAAAGGGGCTGCCGTGCGCGCTGCAGGGCGTGATCACCAGCACCGGCTGGGGCGCGGCTTCCACGCGGATCATGGAGCCGTCTTCGGCCACCAGCACATCACCACCGCGCACCACGGTGCCACGGGGCAGGAACACGCCCAGGGTACGGCCCAGGCTGTCGGTGGCATCGAAGCGGCTTTTCTGGCGCACGTCCCAGTCCAGCTGAACGGAGGCGGCACGCTTGAGCAGCACCGCGGCCAGGCCCTGGCCTTGGGGGAGGAGTTTGTTGACGGTCAGCATGCCCCGAGTGTCGCTCAGAACAGGAAATAACGCTGGGTCATGGGCAGCGTCACCGCGGGCTCGCACACCAGAAGCTGGCCGTCTGCCCGGACCTGATAGGTCTGGGCGTCGATCTCCATCTTGGGCAGGTAATTGTTGAGCACCATGTCGTGCTTGGTGACGCTCCGGTTGCCCTTGACGGCCACGGCGCGTTTTTTCAAGCCGTACTGTTCGTGCTTGCCGGCCGCGATGCTGGCCTGGCTCATGAAGGTCAGCGAGCTTCGCGAGAGTGCGCCCCCGAAACTGCCGAACATGGGCCGGTAGTGCATGGGCTGCGGGGTGGGGATCGAGGCATTGGGGTCGCCCATGGCCGCTGCGGCGATGAAGCCACCCTTCATGATGGTGCTGGGTTTGATGCCGAAGAAGGCCGGGCGCCACAGCACCAGGTCGGCCCACTTGCCTTCTTCGATGCTGCCGACCTCGTGCGACACGCCGTGCGACAGCGCCGGGTTGATCGTGTACTTGGCCACGTAGCGCTTGACCCGCGCGTTGTCATGGCGGTCGGTGTCGCCGGGCAGCTTGCCCCGTTGGCCCTTCATCTTGTGTGCGGTCTGCCAGGTGCGGATGATGACTTCGCCCACACGGCCCATGGCCTGCGAGTCGGAGCTGAACATGCTGATCGCACCCAGGTCGTGCAGGATGTCTTCGGCGGCAATGGTTTCCCGGCGGATGCGGCTTTCGGCAAAGGCCAGGTCTTCGGCGATGCTGGCGTCCAGGTGGTGGCATACCATCAGCATGTCGAGGTGTTCATCGACCGTGTTGACCGTGTAGGGCATGGTCGGGTTGGTCGAAGACGGCAGGAAGTTGGCCTCCCCGACCACGCGCATGATGTCGGGCGCGTGGCCACCCCCGGCTCCTTCGGTGTGGAAGGCGCACAGGGTGCGGCCTTTGGTGGCCGCCATGGTGTCCTCGACGAAGCCCGATTCATTGAGCGTGTCCGAGTGAATGGACACCTGGGTGTCCGTTTCTTCGGCCACGCTCAGGCAGCAGTCGATGGCCGAGGGTGTGGTGCCCCAGTCTTCGTGCAGTTTCAGGCCAATGACACCGGCGTCGATCTGCTGGCGCAGCGCCTGTGGCTGGCTGGCGTTGCCCTTGCCCAGGAAGCCGATGTTCATCGGGAACGCTTCGGCAGCCTGCAGCATCAAGGCGATGTTGTCCGGGCCTGGCGTGCAGGTGGTGGCGAAGGTGCCGGTGGCCGGGCCCGTGCCGCCGCCCATCATGGTGGTCACGCCGCTCATGAGCGCTTCTTCGATCTGCTGGGGGCAGATGAAGTGAATGTGGGTGTCGATGCCGCCAGCCGTCACGATCATGCCTTCAGCGGCCACGATCTCGGTGCCCGGGCCGATGACGATGTCCACGCCGGTCTGCACATCCGGGTTGCCGGCTTTGCCGATCTTGACAATGCGGCCAGCCTTGATGCCGATGTCTGCCTTGACGATGCCCCAGTGGTCGACGATCAGGGCGTTGGTGAGCACGCAGTCGCAGGCGTCGCCAGGGCCTGGGCCGTTGACGCGCTGGCTCTGGCCCATGCCGTCGCGGATGGTCTTGCCGCCGCCGAACTTGACTTCTTCGCCGTGACCGCCAGCGGCCAGGGTGTAGTCCTTTTCGACCTCGATGATCAGGTTGGTGTCGGCCAGACGGACACGGTCACCGACCGTGGGGCCGAACATCTCGGCATAGGCGCGTCGCGGAATGCTTGCCATGGTGTGTGGATGCTGTGGGTTGCGGCAGGGCTCAGAGCGGTCCTTGGACCTGGCCGCGGAAGCCGTAGACGGTGCGGGCGCCGCTGTAGTCGACCAGCTCGACCGTTCGCTGCTGTCCCGGCTCGAAGCGAACGGCCGTGCCCGATGCGATGTTCAGGCGCATGCCGCGCGCGGCGACGCGGTCGAATTGCAGCGCGCCGTTGGTTTCTGCGAAGTGGTAGTGAGAGCCGACCTGGATGGGGCGGTCACCGCCGTTTTCCACCACCAGGGTCAGCGTG
>JBEGRT010000177.1:0-2839 GCA_041180305.1 Pseudomonadota bacterium | reverse complement strand
TGCGCGCCGCCTATGCCGACGGACGGGGCAGCCAGTGGCTGGCCGACCGGGCCCACATCCCCGTGGTGACCGTGCCCTTCACGGTGGGCGGCAGCGCAGCGGCCAAAGACCTCTTCGGCCTGTTCGACGACACCCTGGCCCAGTTGCTGAAAGCCGTGCCATGAACGGCGACCTGACCCTGCACCCGGTCGACTGGGGCATCGTCGGGCCGGCCCTGGTGGCGGGCCTGCTGGTGCTGTGCACCCATGTGACCCTGGGCCTGCGCGTGCTGCGCAAGGGCATCGTCTTCATCGACCTGGCCATTGCACAGATCGCCGGGCTGGGCGTGATCACGGCCGACGCCCTGGGGTTCGAGCCCCAGGGCTGGGGTGTGCAGCTGTCGGCCATGGGGGCCGCCCTGCTGGGCGCCACCTTGCTGACCTGGACCGAACGCCGCTGGCCCGACATCCAGGAAGCCCTGATCGGCACCCTGTTCGTGGTGGCCTCCTGCCTGGGGCTGCTCATGCTGTCCGGCAACCCGCATGGCGGCGAACACCTCAAGGACCTGCTGGTGGGCCAGATCCTGTGGGTGATGCCGCAGCAGCTGTGGGCCATGGCCGGCGTCACGGCCGCAGTGCTGATCAGCCTGGTGGCCCTGGCGCGCGCACCGGCTGGCTGGCAAGGCTGGGGCTTTCACGCCCTGTTCGCCCTGGCCGTGACCGCTTCGGTGCAACTGGTGGGGGTCTACCTAGTGTTTGCCAGCCTGATCATGCCCGCCCTGGCCGTCAGACACCTGGCGAGTGCCCGCACCCAGGTGGCCGTGGGGCTGATGTTGGGCGCTGTGGGCTACCTGGCCGGCCTGAGCCTGTCCGCGATGCTCGACTGGCCCTCGGGGCCCGTGGTGGTGCTCAGCCTGGCCCTGGCCAGCCTGGGCACGGCCGCGGTGTGCCGCCCGGCGCACGGGCTTGCAAAACAGGAAACACCCCCCATGTCCACCTGATGCGGTGTGCCCTGCCCGCCCCTGGGTTCAGGGGCGGGGAAAGCACCGACCACCGGGGCGAGACACCCCCAATGGACGGTCAAACCCGGGTGCTACACTTTTTCGCTTTGGATGAATCTGGACGAGTCCGTCCGCCCCTGCTCCATGTTGCCCAAACTGTTGACCTCGATTTTTGGCAGCCGCAATGACCGCCTGCTGAAGGAATACCGCCGCACGGTCGCCAAGATCAACGCACTGGAGCCCTCGTTCGAGCCCCTGAGCGACGAACAACTGCGTGCCAAGACGGAAGAATTCAAACAGCGCGTCGCCAAAGGCGAATCGCTCGACGACCTGCTGCCCGAAGCCTTCGCTGTCGTGCGCGAAGGCTCCAAGCGCGTCTTCAAGATGCGCCACTTCGACGTGCAGATGCTGGGCGGCCTGGCCCTGCACAACGGCAAGATCGCCGAAATGCGCACCGGCGAAGGCAAGACCCTGACCGCCACCCTGCCCGTCTACCTCAATGCCCTGACCGGCAAGGGCGTGCACCTGGTCACCGTCAACGACTACCTCGCGCGCCGTGACGCCGAGTGGATGGGCAAGCTCTACAACTTCCTGGGCCTGAGCGTCGGCATCAACCTGCCGCAAATGCCCCGTGAACAGAAACAGGCCGCCTACGCCGCCGACATCACCTACGGCACCAACAACGAATACGGCTTCGACTACCTCCGTGACAACATGGTCATGGAAACCGCCGACCGCGTGCAGCGTGGCCTGAACTTCGCCATCGTCGACGAAGTCGACTCGATCCTGATCGACGAAGCCCGCACCCCGCTGATCATCTCGGGCCAGGCCGAAGACCACACCGAGCTGTACCAGCGCATCAACGCGATCGCCCCCCGCCTCAAGAAGCAGATCGGTGAAGCCGACCCGCGCACCGGCGAAGGCGTGATCGAACCCGGCGATTTCACCGCCGACGAAAAGACCCGCCAGATCAGCCTGACCGACGACGGCCACGAACTGGCCGAGCGCCTCATGACCGAGGCCGGCCTGCTGGCCGAAGGCGCTTCGCTGTACGACGCCGCCAACATCACCCTGATCCACCACCTGTACGCCTCGCTGCGCGCGCACCACCTGTTCCACAAGGACCAGCACTACGTGGTGCAGCAAGGTGAAGTGGTCATCGTTGACGAATTCACCGGCCGCCTGATGTCGGGCCGCCGCTGGTCGGATGGCCTGCACCAGGCCGTGGAAGCCAAGGAAGGCGTGCGCATCCAGCCCGAGAACCAGACCCTGGCCTCGATCACCTTCCAGAACTACTTCCGCATGTACGCCAAGCTCGGCGGCATGACCGGCACGGCCGACACCGAAGCCTACGAGTTCCAGGAAATCTACGGCCTGGAAACCGTGGTGATCCCGCCCAACCGCATCCTGGCCCGCAAGGACCAGCTCGACCTGGTCTACAAGACCGCCGGCGAGAAGTACGCCGCCATCGCGGCCGACATCAAGGAATGCCACGGCCGCGGCCAGCCCGTGCTGGTGGGCACCACCTCGATCGAAAACTCCGAACTGATCTCGCAGCTGCTCGACAAGGAAGGCCTGCCCCACCAGGTGCTCAACGCCAAGCAGCACGCCCGTGAGGCCGACATCGTGGCCCAGGCAGGCCGGCCCGGCATGATCACCATCGCCACCAACATGGCCGGTCGTGGCACCGACATCGTGCTGGGCGGCAACATCGAGAAAGACATCCAGGCCATCGAGGCCGACGAGTCGCTCGACCACGCCGCCAAGGTCGCCAAGATCGAGGCGCTCAAGGCCGACCAGCAGGCCCTGAACGCCAAAGTCAAGGAACTCGGCGGCCTGCGCATCATCGCCACCGAACGC
>JBEGRT010000176.1:0-4474 GCA_041180305.1 Pseudomonadota bacterium | reverse complement strand
CGTCCAGCACCAGAATGGCCGCCGACAACTTGTCGTTGCGGGCCTGCTGGCTGCTGATCTCTTGCTGGATCACGCCGTACCAGAACACCAGCACAACGAGCCCCGCGACCGCGGAAAGGCCTAGACCGGCGAAAAACGCCTGCTTGCGCAGCTTGCGTTTTTCTTCCCGGTGGGGAAGGAGGTTGATGAGGATCATCCGACGAACCTCCGCATGGCCAGGCCACAGGCCGTCAGATAGGAAGGCGCCTCTCGACGCAACTTGCTTTCACGCACCGCACTGCCCAGCTTCATGCCTTCAAAGGGGTTGACCACCATCGACGCGAAGCCGGTCAGCTCGGTCACACGCTCTTTGAGCCCTGGCAGCGAAGCGGTGCCACCTGCGAGCATCACGTAGTGCACCTTGTGGTGCGGCGTGCTGGTGAAGAAATACTGGAGCGCTCGTCCGATTTCCTGGGAAAGGCTGTCGACAAAAGGCACCAGCAGGTCGCTTTGATAATCCTCCGGCAGGTCGCCGGACAGTTTCTTCAGCTCGGCTTCTTCGAACGAAAAACCATATTGGCGCGAAATGAGCTGAGTGAGCTGAGCACCACCAAAAGCCTGGTCGCGGTCGTACAGCAATTCGTCGTCGCGCAGCACCTTCAGCCCCGTGGTTTCCGCGCCGATTTCGAACAGGGCGACGAGTGCATCCTTGCCCTCACCAGGCAAGCCTGAAATGAGGCGCCCCACGGCCATGCGCGCAGCATGCGACTCGATGTCCAGCACCGCCGGCTTGAGCCCAGCGGCTTCGGCCAGGCCCTGTCGATCCTGCACACGGTCTTTGCGCGATGCAGCGATCATCACTTCCACATCACCTGCCGAAGTGGGGCTCGGGCCGATCACGCAGAAATCCAGGCTGACTTCGTCGAGCGAGAAGGGGATGTATTGGTTGGCTTCCGCCTCGACCTGCATTTCCATTTCTTCTTCTCGCAGGCCCGCCGGCAGCATGATCTTCTTGGTGATCACGGACGACTGGGGCATGGCCAGCGCGGCCAGCTTCGTGCGGGTGCCGCTTTTGGACACAACCGAACGCACAGCTTCGGCCACTTCGTCGAATTTTTCGATCTGGCCGTCTGTGATCCAGCCTTTTTCAAGCGGCTCGGACGCGAAACGCTCCAGAGTCAGTTCGCCAGCGGCGTTTCGGCTCAACTCAACGAGCTTGACGCTGGACGAACTCACGTCGAGCCCGATCATCGGCGGGTGCTTGCGCCCCAGCAGCGTGTCTAGAAAGCTCACTCAATCCTCCATGCCTGCAGGACGCAAGCCCTGGAAAGTTAATAAACCACTTCAATGCTAGCAGCAAAGTTTTTGAGGATGAAACGCGATGTAGCCCGGCTTTTCACCTAGACGTTGCTCCTTCCAGACGTCTTACAAGTGGTTTCACACCCACCCTGCCAACTGTGGCGAGGGGGGCCGCGCATGCGTTCCGTGGCCGCCACGGGGCGTTTCTATAATGCCGGGATTGCCCTGAATGCCCGCCAATGAGCGAAAACGCCCCCCTGCCCTCCCCGCCAGCGCCGACTGGCCGGACCTCGTCTCCCTGGTGGCAGACATGGTTGCTCAAGCCTGTGGCCTGGCTGGTCGGGCTGGCTGCCGCAGGTGTGCTGGCTGGCGCCATGCTGGCCAGCCTGGGCCTGGCGATGATCTATCCCAACCTGCCGACCCTGAATGGCCTGATGGACTACCGGCCCAAGGTGCCGCTGCGGGTGTTCTCTTCAGACGGCGTGCAACTGGGAGAGTTCGGCGAAGAAAAACGCAATTTCGTGCCGGTCAAGGCCATCCCCAAAGTGATGCGGGATGCCGTGCTGGCCATCGAAGATGCGCGTTTCTATCAACACGGCGGGGTTGATTACATTGGCATTTTGCGGGCCGGCCTGGCCAACTTCGGGGAATCGCGCAGCCAGGGCGCCTCGACCATCACGATGCAGGTGGCCCGGAACTTCTACCTGCCCACAGAAAAGACCTTCACCCGCAAGATCTACGAGATCCTGCTGGCCCTGAAGATCGAAAGCATGCTGAGCAAGGATCAGATCCTGGAGCTCTACATGAACCAGATCTACCTGGGGCAACGCGCTTACGGCTTCGCCGCGGCAGCAGAAACCTACTTTGGCAAGCCCCTGAAAGACATCAGCGTGGCGGAAGCAGCCATGCTGGCCGGACTGCCCAAGGCGCCTTCGGCCTACAACCCACTGCGCAACCTCAAGCGCGCCACCATCCGGCAGCAGTACATCCTGACCCGGATGCTGGAAAACCGCTTCATCACGGAAGACCAGTTCGAAGAAGCGCGCCAGGCCAAGCTGGTGTATCGCACCAAGACCCCCATTTCCATGGAAGGCGCCTACGTGGCCGAGGCCGCCCGGTCGCTGATGTACGAACAGTACGGCCCGGAGGCTTACACCCGCGGCTTGAACGTGTACACCACGGTGAGCATGGCCGAGCAGTCGGCGGCCACACGTGCGCTGCGCAAAGGCCTGCTGGATTTTGACCGCCGCCAGGCCTGGCGTGGCCCGGAAGCGTTCGTGGAGCTGCCGGCCGACCCCAAGCAGACTGACGTTCGCATTGCCGAGGCCCTGGAAGAGCACCCGGACAGCGACAACATCCACGCGGCCGTGGTGCTGAGTGCTTCGCCGCGCAGCGTGACCGCGCTGATGCAGAACGGGGAATCCATCGACATCGGGCCTGATGGCCTGAAGGCTGCCATGTCGGGCCTGAACGACAAAGCCACCCCCAAAACCCAGATCCGCCGTGGCTCGGTGATCCGGGTGACCCTGCAGAACACCGAAGAGCGCAAGTGGCAGATCGTGCAACTGCCTGAGGTGGAAGGCGCCTTCGTGGCCCTGGACCCGCAGACCGGCGCCGTGCGCGCCATGGCCGGCGGCTTCGACTTCGAGCGCAACAAGTTCAACCACGTGACGCAGGCCTGGCGCCAGCCGGGTTCCAGCTTCAAGCCCTTCATTTATTCAGGCGCCCTGGAAAAAGGATTCACCCCGGCCACCACGGTGAACGATGCGCCGCTGTTCTTTGATGCGGGCGTGACCGGCGGTCAGCCTTGGGAGCCCAAGAACTACGACGGCAAGTTCGAAGGCCCCATGAGCCTGCGGCGCGCGCTGGCCAAGTCCAAGAACATGGTGTCGATCCGGATCCTGAAGTCGATTGGCGCCAAGTACGGCCAGCAGTGGGTGACCCGCTTCGGCTTTGAAGCCGCCAAGCATCCGGCCTACCTGACCATGGCACTGGGTGCCGGTTCCGTGACGCCCATGCAGATGGCCGATGGCTACGCCGTGTTCGCCAATGGCGGCTACCGCGTCAACCCGATCCTGGTCGACCGCGTGACCGACAACCGCGGCACCCTGCTGGCCAAGGCACGTTACACCCCGCTGGACGACAGCATGCGCGCCATCGATGCGCGCAACGCCTTCATCATGAGCAGTCTGCTGCAAGAAGTGACTCGCTCAGGCACGGCCGCACGCGCTCAGGCCACACTGAAACGCCCCGACCTGTACGGCAAGACCGGCACCACCAACGATTCCATGGACGCCTGGTTCGCTGGTTACAACCGCCATGTGGTGGCCGTGGTGTGGATCGGCCATGACACCCCGCGCAAGCTGGGTGACAAGGAGACCGGCGGAGGCCTGGCCCTGCCGGTGTGGATCGACTACATGCAGACCGCGCTCAAGGGCGTACCCGTGGAAGAAATGCCCCCGCCCGAGGGCGTGGTGAACATCGGCGGCGAGTGGTTCTACGAGGAATACACCGCCGGCACGGGCGTGCGCGAAATTGCCGGTGACGACACCGACCGCCCCATGCCCGCCCCGGCCGATGAGAAAGAAAAGAAGGGCATCCTGGACCTGTTCGGCACCGAGCAGCGCTGAACGAGGCGCTGGATCAGAACTTCAGGGGCTGACCGGCCTGGACCGTGGCGCAGGATGACAGCATGTCGAAGAAATCTTCGCCGGTGCGGGTGTCGGGCCAACGATCGCCTCCCGCATAGCGGAAGTGATACCCCCCTTGGCGAGCGGCGAGCCACAACTCGTGCAACGGCGGTTGCATGTTGATGATGAGCTGGCTGCGGTTGGGCAGGCTGAGCGTGACCATGCCACCCGTGCGCGCTGCATCGATGTCGATCACATCCTGATCAAGCCAGGCATCGACCTGGGCCTCGATGCGGGCCAGGGCCCGGCGCGCCGCAGCGTCATACTCAACATCAGGAAAGCCGGAAGGGGTGGGTACGTCGGACATGGCGCTTACTTAGAATGGAGGGCATGAATGCCCAGATGCCCCGAATTCTAAAGACGCTGTTCCGCGGCTGCCTGCTGTGGCTGGCTTGCTGGACCGCACTGGCCGGACTTTCCGGCTGCGGTCAGAAGGGCGCGCTGTACCTGCCCACGTCCGCATCACCTGCCTCGGCAGCGTCTGCCAGCGCCGCCGCGCCGGCCAA
>JBEGRT010000175.1:0-4554 GCA_041180305.1 Pseudomonadota bacterium | reverse complement strand
ATGACGACCATCAGCAGCAGGATCAGCGAACGGTTGGACGTGCCGATTTCGAACAGCTTGAAGAAGCTGGTCTCGATCACACGGTAGGTCTGAACCTGCGGCGTCTGATGTTCGACGATCTTCTTGTACATGTCGAACTTGGCCTGGCAGATCTGATTGGCCTGCTCGATCGACTTGCGCTGAATCGCCGGGTCCACCTTGGTGTCGCCAAAGAGGTCGTCGATGTCGTCTGCGCCACCGCTTGTGGCCTCGCTGGCCGAACGGGCGAGCTCGGCGTCAATGTCCTTGACGATGGTGCAGTCCGGCTTCTCGGGCTCGGCGCGCAGCATGAAGTACTGCACGCCGGCTTCCTTGTTGCCGAACATGGATTCGCCAGCTTTGAGCAGCTGGCCGTGCACCATTTCGCCCGTGCCGATCACCAGGGTCATGATCAGGAGGATGAAGATGGGCAGGCTGGCCAGCCATTCCATCGGCGATCTGCCCAGTACCTTTGGGCCTTGAGGGTGTTCCATCTCGTTCTTTCGCAGAGCAACGCACCATCGTGGTGCTCACCACACAAACAACAGGAGGGGGTTTCCCCCCTCCATCACCGACCACCTGTTGTTTCAGGTGCCTCGGCTCACTTCCATTCTTCTTCCGACTTGGTCGAGCATTCCGGGTCGGCAGGGTTCACCGAGCAACGGATCTTCTTGATCACCTTCAGCCCACGCTTGTCGTACAGGCCCTTTTGCGCGATGTCGATGCGCGATTCGCGCAGCATCAGGGTGTACTTGTAAGCGTTTTCCGGGCTCAGTTCCATCCAGGTGCCCGGAGGGATGCTGCTGTCGGCCTGCTTGATGAGCTGCATGGCGCGGTCGAACTGGGTGAGCCAGTAGTCACGCGACTTGTCGCCGAAGCCTTCAGGGAACTTGGAACGGTTCAGGATGACCTGGTAGGTCAGGATCATGATCGGGAAGCGTGCAATGGCGCCCTTGGTGCCAATGCCCTTGTACAGTTCCAGCGGCTTGTAGGCCAGGCTGGGCGCAGCGATCATGTCGACCGAGCCGTTGTTGAACTTGGTCGAGAAATTGGTGACGTCGGCCGAGATCGGTTGTGCGCCGATGCGCTGGATCATCACGGCCTGGGCCTTGTCGTAGTCGAACGAGGCGATCTTCTTGCCAGCCAGGGCTTCGACCGTGTTGATCTTGCGGTCGTTCACGATGGGGTAGGCCGCACCGATGGGCACGATGCCACCGACTTCGTAGTTGCCTTCGACCATCAGCTTGTTGACGGCGGGCGAGTTGGCCGAGTAGGTCTGGACCAGCTTGCGGACCACGTCGTAGCTGCCGGCCATGTCGATCTTGCCGTCACGCACGATGGTGGTCGAGCCCAGGGTGTCGATCGAGCCTGCCGCAGCGTTGAACTGACGGGTGCGGAAGGCCGTGGCCACCATGGCGTCACATTGCCCGGCCTTGAAGTCATCCGATGCCACGCCTTCGTTGTTGTAGGCCTTGAGTTCGATGGTCACACCGTGCTTCTGCATGGCCACGACGTAGTCTTTGGCCATGTTGAACAGGTCGCCCGAGGCGCCCAGCATGTCGTACACACAGAACTTTTGGCTGGCGTGCGACGAAGTCGCTGCCAGCAGACCGACGCCGAGCGCCACCAGGGTCTTGTTGAGCTTCATGCAATCTCCTACGGTACCTGGGCGGAAACGCCCCGCCCTTGCTTCCTGTTGATCAAGCCCCGTTCAATTCATTACGGAAATTGAACAAGTGCATTGAATTTCGTAACTATATCTTTCAACCCGGGGTCAAAAAAAACCCTTCCCACGCGAGCAAGGGAAGGGTTTTCACGGGGTTTGGGATCAATTCAGGAAATTGTCCACATTCACATCGTTCTTGGGTTTTTCATCCCAGAACTTGCCCAGGCCGCCGAAGGGCGTGCGCGAGCCGGTGGCTTGCGTCCACATGCGGTCGGAGATGTTGTTCATCTGCATCTTGGCCATCACGTCGAAGATGCGGTAATCCTCGCTGGCCTTGAAGTTTTCGACATTGGCGAAACGCTTCATGGTGGCGCGGGCTGTTTCTGTGTCATCGGCCGACACGGCAGCCACCACCTGGAACACGTGCGGCAGGCGCACGCCCTTGGCTTCGCCGATGGCCATGGCCTTCTCGAAGGTGCCCTTGACGTCCTTGCCTTCCGAGCCGCCTGGCAGCAGGCTCCAGACCACGGCGCGAGCGGCCGAGGGCACGCCCCACCACTTCTCATTGCTCAGGCAGGTCATGGCGAAATCGGCCTGCGGGGCGATGTCGGTGGGCACGCCCACCGATTGCTGCGACTGGAAGTCGTTGGTGACGGCCAGCAGGCCGGCCATGGTGCCCGACAGGTAGACCAGTTCGTCAAAGTCACGTCGGAAGCGTGGGCAGGTCTTGCCGTACTGGAAGAAGTACTTCTGTTCCAGCTTGGTCTTCATGCGCTGGAAAGCGATGTACTGGCGCTCGGCGGTCACGGCCAGCAGGCGCTTCTGGGCGATGCGTGCGTCGGTGGCTTCGTCGGGGCGCTTGTCGCGCACGGCGCGCATGTAGCGCAGCTCTTCGGTCACGGCTTCGGCTTCCGAACAGAACGAAGCGGTGGTGTACAGCGTGGCTTCCATCAGCGACGGGTCGCCATGGAACTCGCGGGCGGCGCCCACCAGCGGGCCGTTGACGGTGGCGAACTTGCACACCATGTCGGCATCGGCCAGGCGCAGGGCCGGGGGCGTGAAGCCTTCTTCCAGGATGTTGAGGGTGACGCCGGAAGCGCCCGATTGCAGCAGCGCACAGCCACTCATGGTCATGGCCGACACAGCCATCACGGTGGCGGTCAGAAGGCGGGTCATCCTGGGAATCATCGAGGGTCTCCGAAGGGGCGTTGGCACGGGCCGCCAAGGCCTGTTCAACGTGGTGAGGTACGGGGTTTCTGTGCGCCGTGGCCGGACGCATGGAATCCGGGAAATTCTAGCTTCACGCGTCTGCATCACGCGCTGTGAAAGCCTAGGGGTTGTCCCATGGCATCAGTCTGCGCGCGCATGAAAAAAGCCCGGCATGGCCGGGCTTTCGATTGGCATCACTTGATGGGCTTGAAGCGCACGCGCTTGGGGCGGGCGCCTTCTTCACCCAGACGCTTCTTCTTGTCGGCTTCGTACTCCTGGTAGTTACCGTCAAAGAAGAACCACTGCGAATCGCCTTCGCAGGCCAGGATGTGGGTGCAGATGCGGTCGAGGAACCAGCGATCGTGCGAGATGATCATGGCGCTGCCGGCGAATTCCAGCAGGGCGTCTTCCAGGGCGCGCAGGGTTTCGACGTCCAGGTCGTTCGACGGTTCGTCGAGCATCAGCACGTTGCCGCCCTTGGCCAGGGTCTTGGCCAGGTGCAGGCGACCGCGTTCACCGCCCGAGAGGTTGCCCACCAGCTTTTGCTGGTCGTTGCCCTTGAAGTTGAAGCGGCCCAGGTAGGCGCGCGACGGCATCACGAACTTGCCGACGATGATGTTGTCCAGGCCGCCCGAGACGTCTTCCCACACGGTCTTGTCACCGGCCAGGCCTTCGCGGCTCTGGTCGACGAAGGCCAGCTGGGCGGTCTTGCCGATGCTGACTTCACCGCTGTCCGGGGTTTCAACGCCCTGGATCATGCGGAACAGCGTGGACTTGCCGGCGCCATGCGGGCCGATGATGCCGACGATGGCCCCCGCCGGCACCTTGAAGCTCAGGTTGTCGATCAGCACGCGGTCGCCGAAGGACTTGGTGACGTTCTTGAACTCGATCACTTCATTGCCCAGGCGCTCGGCCACGGGGATGAAGATTTCGTTGGTTTCGTTGCGCTTCTGGTATTCGACGTCGCTCAGCTCTTCGAATCGGGCCAGACGGGCCTTGCTCTTGGCCTGGCGGCCCTTGGCGTTCTTGCGAACCCATTCCAGTTCGACCTTCAGGGCCTTGGCGCGGGCGTCTTCGGTCTTCTGTTCGGCTTCCAGGCGCTTTTCCTTGGCGTCCAGCCAGTCGGAATAGTTGCCCTTGTACGGGATGCCCATGCCGCGGTCGAGTTCGAGGATCCACTCGGCGGCGTTGTCCAGGAAGTAGCGATCGTGGGTGATGGCCACCACGGTGCCCGAGAAGCGGCTCAGGAACTGCTCCAGCCAGTCCACCGATTCGGCGTCCAAGTGGTTGGTGGGTTCGTCGAGGAGCAGCATGTCGGGCTTGGACAGCAGCAGGCGGCACAGGGCCACGCGGCGCTTTTCACCGCCGGACAGGTTGCCGATCTTGGCGTCCCAGGGCGACAGGCGCAGGGCGTCAGCGGCCAGCTCCAGCTGCAGGTCGGTGTTTTCCGAGCCAGCCGCGGCAATGATGGCTTCCAGCTCGCCCTGTTCGGCAGCCAGGGCATCGAAGTCGGCATCGGGTTCGGCGTAGGCGGCGTAGACCTCGTCGAGGCGCTTCTTGGCGGCCAGCACGCCACCGATGCCTTCTTCAACGGCTTCGCGCACGGTTTGATCCGGGTTCAGCTCGGGTTCCTGGGGCAGGTACCCGATCTTCAGGCCCGG
>JBEGRT010000174.1:0-3451 GCA_041180305.1 Pseudomonadota bacterium | reverse complement strand
TTCTTCGACCTGGGCGGCCAGTTCACGGGTGGGCGTGAGGATCAGGGCCCGGATGGGGCGACCCTGGCCTGCGGTGGCTGGCGGGCGGCTGGACAGCAGGTGAAGCAAGGGCAGGGTGAAGCCTGCGGTCTTGCCGGTGCCAGTCTGTGCGCCTGCGAGCAGGTCGCCACCAGACAGCACGGCAGGGATGGCCTGGGCCTGAATGGGGGTGGGGTTCTCATACCCGGCTTCAGCGATGGCGCGAAGCAGGGGAGCAGCAAGGCCCAGTGACTCAAACGACATGTGTGCGACCCTTGTGCAAGTGATTCGGCGACTGCACCCGCGCTCCGGGTCAGGAGAGCAGGTCAACCGATTGTTTCATGGGGTTTTTGGGAGCCTGACTTGACTTCCGCATCAAACGCCCGTTCGAAACAACTGTCTGAATTCTAGAGTGTTCGTGACTTATTTCATATTCTTTCGGTCAGGGTGTTCACACTTCTCGATGTGAATGTGTAACGTTGTGTTGCGTCTTGGGTAGCGAGCGCTATCGTTCGCGGCACCCGATTCGATGGTTGGGCCCACCTACAATCGGCGGATGACTTCCACGGTTCTCGCGCGCAAGTACCGCCCACGCAGCTTCGACTCGATGGTCGGGCAGGGCCACGTCGTTCAGGCCCTGGCCAACGCACTGACGCAGCAGCGGCTGCACCATGCCTACATGTTCACGGGCACACGGGGTGTGGGCAAGACCACGGTTTCCCGGATCCTGGCCAAGTCCCTCAATTGCGTGGGTGAGGACGGGCAGGGGGGGATCACGGCCCGCCCATGTGGGGTGTGCCAGCCCTGTCGGGACATTGACGCCGGGCGCTTTGTCGACTACGTCGAGCTCGATGCAGCGTCGAACCGGGGTGTCGAAGAGATCTCGCAGCTGCTGGACCAGGCGGTCTACAAGCCGGTGGTCGGACGCTTCAAGGTCTACATGATCGACGAAGTGCACATGCTGTCGAACACGGCGTTCAACGCCATGCTCAAGACCCTGGAAGAGCCGCCCGACTACCTGAAGTTCGTGCTGGCCACGACCGACCCGCAAAAGGTGCCGGTGACGGTGCTGTCGCGCTGTTTGCAGTTCAACCTGCGGCCCATGGCCATTCAGACGGTGCAAGAGCACCTGGCGCAGGTGCTGGGGCACGAGGGCGTGGCCTTTGATCCGCCCGCCTTGAAACTGCTGGCCCGTGCCGCGCGCGGCTCGATGCGCGATGGCTTGTCGCTCACCGACCAGGCGATTGCTTTTGGCGGCGGCCGCCTGGAAGAGGCCGTGGTGCGCCAGATGCTGGGTTCGGTCGACCGGCAGCACATCCACCGCATCCTGCAGGCCGTGGCGGCCAACGACGGGGTGGAGCTGGTGGCTTCGGTGGACCACCTGCGGGTGACGGGCCTGTCGGCCACCGGCACGCTGGACGAGCTGGCAGCAGCCCTCCAGCAAATGGCCATGGTGCAGACCGTGCCGCAGCTGGCTGATCAGGACGATGCCGCGCCCTGGCGAGAGCTGGCAGCGCAGCTGGCGCCCGATGAGACGCAACTGTTCTACAGCCTGGCCCTGCAAGGGCGAGCCGAGTTGGCCCTGGCACCCGACGAATACGCCGGCTTGCTGATGATCTTGCTCAGGTGGCTGGCTTTCAAGCCCGGGCAGGTGGCAGGAGCTGGCGGCCCAAAAGCTGATCGCCCGGTCGCCGCACAGCCGGCCGGGCGCACTGAACGTGTGGCGGACGTGGCCTCGGTGCCTGTGTCGGCTCCGGCATTCTCGGCTCCTGCTCCTGCTCCTGCTCCCATCACGGCGCAGGCACCTGTACACGCCCCAGCGCCGGCACCTTTGCCGCCTGCTGTGGCGAGTGTGGCGGTTGTGGCGCCTGTCGAGCCAGCCCCTTGGGACGAGCCCTCACCAGTACCCGCGCCAGCCCCCAAGCCCTCCGCGTTGCCCGCGCCCATCGCGGTATCGCCCCAGCCATCGGATCAGGCGGACGAGGATGAGGGCGAGCCCGAACCCGAGCCGCAGCAGTCTGCCAGTGCAGACGACACTGCGGGTGAGCCTGCCTGGGTGCAGGAGCCTCCCGCCTGGGTCGATGACGTGCCGCCCTCGAACGCCGAGCAGGACATGTCTGTGGGAGGCTTCGACGAGCCTTCGGGCGCGTCGCTCGACCCATGGGACGACGTGCCCTTGAAGGCGCAGGAGCCCGAGGTGCCCGCCGTCACCCAGGTGCCTGTCGTGCCTCGCACGCCTCTGGGCGACCGCTGGGAGGCGGTGGTTCGGCAACTGATCGAACGCAGTCTGGTCACGGCCCTGGTGCGCGAGCTGTGCATGCAGGCCGAATGCGTCGATGTGAAAGACGGCGACGGGGCTTCCGAGTGGCGTTTGCGTGTGGAGCGCGAGAATCTTCGCACCGACAGTCAGCGCGACCGCCTGGTGGCAGCGCTGGGCAAGTTGCTGGGCGGCGAGGTCACGGTGTGGCTGGAGGCCGGGGTGGGGCGCGACACGCCCGCCCTGCGTGACCAGGCCGATCGCGCCTCGCGGCAGGCGGCGGCCGAGGTGCTGATCCGTCAGGACCCTCTGGTCGATGGTCTGCTGCGCCAATTCACGGGGGCTCGCATCACGCCGGGCTCCATCACGCCGATCTGACCTGGGTGTCAGGCCTCGCCTCCATTTGGCGGGACAATCGCATTGTTGAAGGAAAGGAATTTTCATGCTCAAAGGACAACTCGCCGGCCTGATGAAACAGGCTCAGGCCATGCAGGACAACCTCAAGCGCGCTCAGGACGAGCTGGGCAATGTCGAGGTGGAAGGCCAGTCGGGCTCGGGCCTGGTCAAGGTCGTGATGACCTGCAAGCACGAAGTGCGTCGTGTGACGATCGACCCGTCGCTGCTGGCCGATGACAAGGACATGCTGGAAGACCTGGTGGCAGCTGCGTTCAACGACGCCGCACGCCGCGCCGAGATGGTGTCCAACGAAAAGATGTCGAAGCTGACGGCCGGCATGCCCATGCCTGGCGGCATGAAGTTCCCGTTCTGAGCACCGGGAGGCGGTGCGCGTGACGGTCATCGACCCGGTCGTTCAGGCCCTGATCGACGCTTTGCGCGCCCTGCCGGGTGTGGGGCCCAAGTCGGCCCAGCGCATGGCCTATCACCTGCTGCAGCACGACCGTGGCGCGGCCGTGAGGCTGGCCCAGGGGCTGTTGCAGGCGGTCGATGAAATCGGGCACTGTGAGCGCTGCCACACATTCAGCCGCGACCGGGTGTGCGCCACCTGCCTCGACCCCGCGCGCGATCCGCGCCTGCTGTGCGTGGTCGAAACCCCGGCTGACCAGGGGGCGCTGGAGCGCTCGGGCAGTTACCGGGGTCTGTATTTCGTGCTGGCGGGGGCTGTGAGCCCGCTCGATGGCATCGGGGTGCGCGACATCGGCGTGGGGCCCTTGCTGG
>JBEGRT010000173.1:0-2812 GCA_041180305.1 Pseudomonadota bacterium | reverse complement strand
GCACAGGCGACTTTGGCGAACTGGGCGATGCCATAGGTCGTGCCCTCGGCGCGATGGGCGGTGCCGAAGGCATCGTTGACGTAGATGTCGCACAGCGCAGCCATCTTTTTCGCCAGGGTTTCGTCGTTCTTCTTCTCGCCCTTGTTGACGCGGCAGTTCTCCAGCAGCACCAGCTGGCCCGGCGCCACCGTCACGCCCTCGACCCAGTTGGCAACAACGGGAACCTCGCGGCCCAGCAGCTCGCCCAGGCGCTTGGCCACGGGGGCCAGCGAATCTTCGGGCTTGAATTCGCCTTCGGTCGGGCGGCCCAGGTGCGAGGTCACCATCACGGCGCCACCGGCCTTCAGGGCCATCTCGATGGCGGGCACCGAGGCACGGATGCGGGTGTCTTCGGTGATGTGGCCGGCATCGTCCTGGGGCACGTTCAGGTCGGCGCGGATGAACACGCGCTGGTTGGCCACCTTGCCTTGGGCCACGAGGTCTTCGAGTCGGAGGATGTTCATGGTGATGGAGGAGATCGAGGGAATCCACAGCCCGCGTCCGGGCAACCCCGCATTGTAGGCAAGGCCCTCTGCCCGCGGCCAGCCCCTGTGCGTGGGTGCCGTGTGGCGCACCGCCCCAGTCACCGCGGCCGGTTCACAGCGGCCAGCCCAGCACCACTCGGCAGAAGGTCAGGGTCAGCATGCCCACCACGATGGTGCCCAGCATGTCCCGGCGCCAGGCGGCCCAGGCCACGGCCACCAGGGTGGCGGGCCAGCGGGGGTCCTGCCAGTGGGGCATCCAGTGGCCTTGCTGCAGCACGATGTCGGGCGCCACCACGGCAGCCAGTGCGGCCAGGGGGGCGTACTTCAGTCCTCGCTCCACCCAGGGCGGCAGCGTCCACTGGGCGCGGCTCATGAAGAAGAAGCTGCGCGTCAGCATGGAAATGCCGGCCAGCCCGGCCATGCCCAGCAGCATCTCTCCGGGGCTCAGGGGCACGCTCATGCGCCCTCCTGCCCGCGTGCGGCCTTGCCCACCTCTTCGGCCAGCAGGCCTGCGGCCACGGCAGCGGCCACCGCCACCACGATGTGCAACTTGAACGGCACGCCGTAAGCCGCCACGGCGGCCGTGCCGGCCAGCAGAGCGCTCAGGCCGGTCCAGCGGTCTTTCACCAGGGTCACCAGCAAGCCCAGCAGTGCCAGCGTGCCGGCAAAGCCCATGCCCCAGTGCATGGGAATCTGTTCCGCGAACCACACCCCGGCACAGCACGTGATCACCCAGGTCGACCAGTTCACCGCGCACAGGCCCACGAAGTAAGCCAAGGGCTCGGGGTGCTCGGCCGTGGCAGGCGCACTCTGACCATGGCGCTGCTGGGTCAGCACATAGCTCAGGTCTGCGCACAGGTAGCCCGCCAGCAGGCGCTGCCGCCAGGGCAAGGCCATCATGTGGCGGCGCATCTGCACGCTGAAGATCACGAAGCGCAGGTTCACGCACAGCGCCGTCAGCCAGATCACCCACAGCGGCGTGCCAGTCATCATCAAGGGCACCGCGGCCAGCTGGGCCCCGGCCGAAAAGACGCCCAGCGCCATCACCAGGGCCATGGGCACACTCAGCCCGCCCTTGACCATGGCCACACCCGTGATCAGGGCCCAGGCCACCATGCCGGGCGTCACAGCCCACATGTCGCGCATGCCTCGGCGGCACTCCGGGTGGCGCCACAAGCGGGCAGACCACAGGCTCAGCGCCTCGGGAGAAGGCGCCCTGGAAGCAGAAGGGGCGTGCATGCACCCGATTGTGCACGCACGCCCCTGGCCCCTGCTGATGCGGGGGTGTCAGGCTGGCAGGTCAGTGATCGCCTTTGGCCTTCTTGCCTTTGCCCTTGGCGACTGGCTCTTCGGCCTCCGATGCCGCCGCCTCGCCATCGTCCACCACCTCTTCACCCTCTTCCGCCGCCGAAGGCTTCGGTGCGGCCTTCTTGGGCTTGGAGGGGGGCTCGGGTGGTGGCCGCGGCACCACCGGGGCAATGCCGTCCAGCTTGTTTTCTCGCATGTACTCGTCCATCTCGCGCCATCCGCCGTGCACGGCCGATTTGTCGGCCTTGGGGTTCAGCGTGTAGCAATCTTCGATGGCCCGCATGGCGTGTCGACAGGCGCTGCCAATGGCCTTGGCTTCGGCCAGCGCGCGTTCCTGGGCCTTGGCGGGTGTTTCGATGCCAATCTGGTCGCAACCAGCCAGCATCACCACCACGGCCAGCGCCACTCCCTTCAGGATCATTCGTGTGTGCATGCGTTCAGGGGCATCAGAAGAGTTCGATCTTCGGCCCTTCAGATTCGGCCAGCTCCAGCTTGGGTGCCGGGGCCTGGCTCAGCGGCGTGCCGTTGTCGAGGGTGCGGATGCGCTCCACCTCGGCATGGGCCACTCGCTGGGAATGGGTCACGTAATTGTTGGTCCAGCGTGCCATCAGCTCTTCCAGCTTTTCAGGTGGCGGGGGCGCCTTGCCACCCACCAGCTTGTACAGCGCCGCACTGTGGTCCGACAGGCTGCCCAGGGCCGACTCGACCTGCTCCAGCACCTGGCGGTTGATGTCCTGGAACTGCATGTTGCCCAGGGCATTGATGATGTCGGTGGTCACTTCGCGCATGCCGTCGTCCATCGTGCGCGACAGGTCCACCAGGTAAGGCACCACCTCGGTCAGCTTCTGGCTGATCTCGCTGACATGCTGGGCCAGTTCAGTGAACTGGTCGTTGGCACTGTCTGTCTCCAGTTGCGAGGCCGATTCCAGCTCGCCATCGATGGCCAGGGCCACGGCGTTGATGCCTTCGGTGATCTGACT
>JBEGRT010000172.1:0-4359 GCA_041180305.1 Pseudomonadota bacterium | reverse complement strand
GCGGCGGGCAGCAGGATGTCGCACGGCGTCTGCCAGAACTGCTCGCGGCTCAGGAACGTGGTGCCGGGCAGGTCGCTCCACTGGCCGCCACGGGCCAGGTGGGCGCCCACGGCCATCGGGTCGATGCCCGCTTCGGCGTGCACGGTGCCGACCACATCCTGAATCGCGACGATGCGGGCGCCGGCCTGGTGGAAGGCCCGCGCGGCGGCACTGCCCACATTGCCGAAGCCCTGGATGGCCACGCGGCTGCCGGCCAGGCGCATGCCCAGCTTCTGGCAGGCTTCACGCGCCACCACATAGCAGCCCTGGCCGGTGGCGTCACGGCGGCCCAGGCTGCCGCCCATGGTCACGGGCTTGCCGGTGACCACGCCGGTGTGCATGGCCCCGTGGTTGATGGCGTAGGTGTCCATCATCCAGGCCATGACCTGGTCGTTCGTGTTCACATCGGGCGCCGGAATGTCCTGGTCCGGGCCGATGAAGTTGCCCAGCTCGCTCGTGTAGCGGCGGGTCAGGCGTTCCAGCTCGCCCATGCTCAGCAGCTTGGGGTCGACGCGCACGCCCCCCTTGGCGCCGCCATAGGGCAGGTTCACGGCGGCGTTCTTGATGGTCATCCAGCCCGACAGGGCCATCACTTCCGACAGGTTCACCTCGGGGTGAAAGCGCACGCCGCCCTTGCCCGGCCCGCGCGACAGGTTGTGCTGCACGCGGTAGCCCTCGAAGTGCTCGATGCGGCCGTCGTCCATGCGCACGGGCACGTCAACGATCAGGGTGCGCTTGGGGCGGCGCAGGGTGTCGGTCCAGCGCGCGAGTTCACCCAGGTGGGGCTCCACACGGTCCAGTTGCTCCAGGAACATGCCCCAGGCGCCAGGGGCGTCTTCGGGCAGATAGGAAGGAATTCGAGGCGTATGAACCATGGGGAGACCTTTCAGAAGGGGTCAGTGGTGCAGGATGCGCGCAAGGAACTGCTGGGCACGCTCGGAATTCGGTTGGTCAAAGAAGTCGGCCTTCGGGCGATCTTCCACGATGCGGCCCGCGTCCATGAAGATGACCCGGTCGGCCACTCGGCGTGCAAAGCCCATTTCATGGGTCACGCACATCATGGTCATGCCCTCGGCGGCCAGCTCGGTCATCACGTCGAGCACTTCGCCCACCATCTCGGGGTCCAGCGCCGAGGTGGGCTCGTCGAACAGCATCACCACCGGGTCCATGCACAGGGCGCGGGCGATGGCCACGCGCTGCTGCTGGCCGCCCGAGAGCTGGCCCGGGGCTTTCGAAGCGTGCGCCTTCAGGCCCACACGTTCGAGCAGGCGCATGCCCTTGTCATGGGCCTCGTCCTTGCCTCGGCCCAGCACGTGCAGCTGGGCCAGCATCAGGTTTTCGATGATGCTCAGGTGGGGGAACAGCTCGAAGTGCTGGAACACCATGCCCACGCGCGAACGCAGCCTGGACAGGTTGGTTTTCGGGTCATTGACCGCCACGCCATCGACGATGATGCGCCCGCCCTGGATGGGCTCCAGGCCGTTGACGGTCTTGATCAGGGTGGACTTGCCCGAGCCCGAGGGGCCGCACACCACCACCACTTCGCCCTTGGCGATGGTGGTCGAGCAATCGGTCAGCACCTGGAAGGCGCCGTAGTGCTTGGAAACGTGTTCGATCTGGATCATGGGGGACTCCTGTGAGCGCGCGGGCTCAGACGTGGGTGCGGGTGCTTTGCAGGCTCTGCACCCAGCGCGACAGCGCGAAGCAGAGGACGAAATAGACGCCGCCAGCAAACAGCAGCATTTCCACCAGGCGGCCGTCGCGGTCGCCCACCTTGTAGGCCGAGCCGAAGAAGTCGGCCAGGGCCGAGACATACACCAGCGAGGTGTCCTGGAACAGCACGATGCCCTGCGTCAACAGCAGCGGCACCATGTTGCGGAAGGCCTGCGGCAGGATCACCAGGCGCATGGCCTGCATGCGGCTCAGGCCCAGTGCGGTGGCCGCGGCCAGCTGGCCCTTGGGCACGCTCTGGATGCCGGCGCGGATGATCTCCGAGTAGTAGGCCGCCTCGAACAGCGCAAAGCCCACCAGGGCCGAGGCCATGCGCACGTCGGTGGTCGGATCGAGCTTGAAGACCTGCGTGAGCAGCTGCGGCACCAGCAGGAAGAACCACAGCAGCACCATGACCAGCGGCACGGCGCGGAACAGGTTCACATAGCCGGCGGCGAACCAGCGCAGCGGCGCCAGGGGCGACAGGCGCAGGATGGCCAGCACAGTGCCCCACACGATGCCCACCACCAGGGCGGTGGCCGTGATTTCCAGCGAGACCTTCATGCCTTCCCACAGGAAGGGCAGGGCGGGGGGAATGGAAGACCAGTCGAATTCGTAAGCCATGGTGTTCTCCTGGTCATTGACCCATGTAGCCGGGCACGCGCACGCGCTTTTCCAGCCAGCTCATCAGCAGCATGACCACCACGTTGATGGCCAGGTACATGAGCGTGACGGCGATGAAAGACTCGTAAGCCTGTGCGGTGTAATCCACCAGCTGGCGGCCTTGCGCGGCCAGCTCCAGCAGGCCGATGGTCGAGCACACGGCCGAGTTCTTGAAGATGTTGAGGAACTCCGAAGTGATCGGAGGCACCACCAGGCGCAGGGCCATGGGCAGCAGCACGTGGCGGTAGGCCTGCGGCAGGCTCAGGCCCAGGGCCAGCGCGGCACGCACCTGCCCGACCGGCTGGCTCAGGATGCCGGCGCGCACCTGCTCGCTGACGCGGGCGCTGGTGAACAGCCCCAGGCATAGCACGGCGGCGCCGAACTGCTGGGTTTCGGGGGCGAGTTGCTTGATGGCATCGCCCCAGGCGGTGGGCAGCAGTTCGGGCACGATGAAGTACCAGATGAACAGCTGCACCAGCAACGGGATGTTGCGCAGCACCTCCACATAGCCGGTCGCCAGGCGACGCAGCCATGGGGAAGGCACCGTGCGCAGCACCCCCATCAGGCAGCCCAGCACCAGGGCGATGGCCCAGGCGCTCAAGGACACGGTGACGGTCATCTTCAGGCCGGCCACCATCCAGTCCCAGTAGACGCCACCGTCACCGGTGGCCGTGGGCTGGGTGAACACCGACCAGTTCCATTGATAGCTCATGTCAGCTCCTGATGCGGGGTGCGTGCCTCAGCCTCAGAAGGCGTGGCGGATGCCGACCTGCAGGGCGCTGACGTCCTTGCCGTTGGTCGTGGTCGGGCCAGTGCCGCTGGCGGCGTCAGCGGTGTACTTGGTGCCCGCACCGTTCTGGATCACGGTGCCGATGGCGTACAGCTTGGTGCGCTTGCTCAGGGCATGGGTGTAGCCCAGGGTGTACTGGCTGGCACGGCTGCCGGCCAGGTCTTCGGTGGTGCCGGTGCCCACGCCAGCGCTTACGGTGCCGTTGGCCGACACCGGCACCAGCACGCCGGCCAGGGCTTCGGTGCGGTCCACGGTGGCCACGCCGCCCAGGTTGTTCACGCGCTGCACGCCGCCGGTCACCTTGAAGGCGCCGAAGTCGTAGCTGCCGGTCAGCAGGGTGTAGGTGGCATCCACCTTGGTGGCATCGGCCGCCTTGAACTGGCTCAGGGCCAGACCCGCGGCGAAGGCGCCGGCGTTGTACTGCGCGCCCAGGCCGTAGATGTTGCTGGCGGTGTTGCTGGTGCCGGTCTCGCCCAGGGCGGTCATGGCCTGCACGGTCAAGCCGCCGAAGCTGGCCGACTTCAGCACGATGCTGTTGTTGGCGCGGCTGGTGGTCGACACGATGCCACTGGAAGCGGCCGAGCCGGCGCCTGTGCCATAGGGGTCAAAGGTGTCCAGCACCACGTACTGCGGGATGTTCTGACGACCCAGGTTCACCGAGCCCAGACCGTCCTGGTTCAGGCCCACCCAGGCCTGACGACCCCAGGCCAGGCCGCCTTGGCCCAGCGAGCCGGTGTCGGCATTGATGCCCATTTCCAGCTGGAACTGGGCGCTCAGGCCCGAGCCCAGGGCTTCGGTGCCCTTGAAGCCCAGGCGCGAGCCGCTCACGCCGCCGGTTTGCACCTGCAGTTGCGAGCCGGTGCTGCCCTGACCGTATTGCAGGTACAGGTCGGCGATGCCGTAGACGGTGACGGTGCTTTGGGCCGAGGCAGCGAAGGGGGTGGCCAGGGCCACGGTGGCTGCGATGGCGGCCACAGCGGCCAGGGACAGGTTGTGCTTGCGTTGCATGATCAGTACTCCAGGAAGATGCGTTGGATTTGCTTGGTGTCGGTGGTCTGGGTCAGGGCCAGCGCGGTCAGCAGGCGGGCCTTCTGCGGGTTCAGGTCATGGGCGACCACCCAGTCGTACTCGTCGTCGGGCTGCTCGGCATTGCGGAT
>JBEGRT010000171.1:0-4594 GCA_041180305.1 Pseudomonadota bacterium | reverse complement strand
CACCTCGTAGCGGTACTTCAGATCGAGCCGCCACTGGGCCTTCGCGCCCTCCTGGTGAGGGTCTTGCAGGTGGGGAAAGGCATCGCAACGCTCGATCACGCCATCAACCGATGGCCACTGGGCGCTGGCCTGCTTGTCCTGCCAGTTGCGCCACAGGAACACCGCCACCGCCAGCAAGGCGGCCACCATCACCGCCTTGAACAAGGCTTCCGTGTCCATGCCGGAATGCTCAGGTCAGTGCCGGGTTCAGGGTGTAGGTGCCGGTCAGGCTGGCCTCGCCCAGCACATGCCCTTGCAGGGCCGCGCGCACGGCAGGCCCAGTCAGCGGGCCTTCGATGGCCAATGTGGGCACATCCAGTGCGTACACGGTGAACACATAGCGATGCATCAGCGCGTCGTTCCAGGGCGGGCAGGGGCCGTCGTAACCGTAGTAATCGCCGTTCATGTCGTGGTCGTTGGCGAACCAGCCCGTGTAATCGTTCAGGCCGTGGCGCCAGGGGTGTTCGCCGGCCGGTCTGGGGCCCACCTTGCCGCGCGTGGTCACGCCCTGGCTGTGCGTGCCCGCGCCAATCTCGCGGGTCTCGGCGGGCAGGTCGATCACGGTCCAGTGGAAGAAGTCCACCCGAGGCAGGTCGGCTGGCACCGTGCGGCCTTCCTGGTTCACATCGTCGCCCCGGCTGGGCACATCGGGGTCCACACACAGCACGACGAACGAACGGGTGCCTTCCGGCACATCGCGCCAGGCCAGGTGGGGGTTGCGGTTGCCCGACAAGGCCACGTGGCTCTTCGGGTCGATGACCGCGAACGCGAACTCTCCCGGGATGCGCGCGCCGTCTGCAAAGCTGCTGCTGTGAAGCTTCATGAGGGCTCCTTGGTTTGTCAAAAGCATCGTACCCGAGTGTGTGGGCGCCGTGCCTGGACAATCTGCACGCTTCGGGCCAGGCCGGCTAGACTCTGTCTGCCGTTTGACAACCACTTCCCGCCCGTGAACCTTCGCTTCGCCACCTCTCGCCTGCGCATCTGGCTCACTGGGGTGGTGGGGCTTGTCCTCGCGGTGCACGGGCAGGCCGCTCTGGCAGACCAGGCCCTGGTGGCGGTGGCAGCCAACTTCGCACCGGCCATGGCCCGCATCGCCGCATCGTTCGAGCGTGACACCGGGCACACCCTGGCGATCACCGCGGGCGCCACCGGCAAATTCAACGCGCAGATCCGCGCAGGTGCGCCCTTCGATGTGCTGCTGGCGGCTGACGACGACACCCCGCGCCAGCTGGAAAGCGATGGTCTGGCCGTCAAGGGCAAGCGCTTCACCTACGCCCGCGGCAAGCTGGTGCTGTGGAGCGCACGGCCTGGCGTGGTCGATGCCCAGGGGGCCGTGTTGAAGCAGGGGGCGTTCGAGCGGCTCGCACTGGCCAACCCCAAGCTGGCCCCCTATGGCACGGCTGCGATGGAGGTGATCTCCCGCCTGGGCCTGGCCGAGCGCCTGTTGCCGCGCATCGTGCAGGGTGAAAGCATTGCGCAGGCCTACCAGTTCGTGAGCACGGGCAATGCCTACCTCGGCTTCGTGGCTTTGTCTCAGGTCACCCCGCCAGATCGCACGCCCACCGGTTCTTGGTGGGTGGTGCCAGGCCATCTGTACACGCCCTTGCTGCAAGACGCGGTGCTGCTCCAGCATGGCCAGAACAATGCCGCAGCCAAAGCGCTCATGGCGTATCTGCGCACCGACAAGGCTCGCACCGTGATCGGCGCCTACGGTTATGAATTCTGACGACTGGCAGGCCCTGTGGCTCACGGCCCGCCTGGCCGGTCTGAGCACCTTGATCTTGCTGGTGCTGGGCACGCCAGTGGCCTGGTGGCTGGCGACCACCCGCTCGCGCTGGAAGGGCCCGATGGCCGCTGTGGTGGCCTTGCCCCTGGTGCTGCCGCCCACCGTCATCGGCTTTTACCTGCTGATGTGGCTGGGCCCGCAGGGTGGGGTGGGGCAGGCCATGCAGGCTCTGGGGCTGGGCCTGCTTCCCTTCACCTTTGCCGGCATCGTGGTGGCCACGGTGCTGCACTCGCTGCCTTTCGTGGTGCAGCCACTGCAGCAGGCCTTCGAGGCCCTGGGCGACCGGCCCCGTGAAGTGGCCGCCACCTTGCGCGCCAGCCCGCTCGACACTTTTTTTTCCGTGGTACTGCCCCTGGCCAGGCCCGGCTTCCTGACCGCGGCGGTTCTGGGCTTTGCCCACGCGGTGGGCGAATTCGGGGTGGTGCTCATGATCGGCGGCAACATCCCTGGCGCCACCCGCGTGTTGTCGGTGGCCCTGTACGGACATGTCGAGGCCATGGACCTGGGCAAGGCCCACACCTTGGCTGCCGGGCTGGTGGCGTTTGGCTTTGCGGTGATGTGGCTGCTGTACCTGCTCAATGGCCGCGTGGCACAGCGCGCCCGGCAGATGCACGATGGCAGCTCGGTGCCCGGGAGACAGCGGTGATTTCGCTCGACCTTTGCCAGCGCCAGGGCGATTTCCAGCTCCAGGTCGCCTTGCAGTTGCCCTCGCAAGGCGTCACGGTGGTGCTGGGGCCCTCGGGCTGCGGCAAGACCACCTTGTTGCGCGCGGCGGCCGGGCTGGTGCGTGCGCAGGGTTCTGTTCGCCTGCCGGGTGACGACGTCTGGCAGGACGATGCTGCACGTGTGTGGCGCCCGGTGCATCAACGCCCGGTGGGCCTGGTGTTCCAGGAAGCCAGCCTGTTTCCGCACCTCTCGGTGCGCGACAACCTGCTGTTCGGGCACCGCCGTGTGCCTGTCGCCCAGCGCCAGGTCGGGCTGGACGAGGTGGTGGCCTTGCTGGGCATTGCGCCTCTGCTGGCCCGCCGCCCGGAGAACCTGTCAGGTGGCGAGCGCCAGCGGGTGGCCATTGGCCGGGCCCTGCTGACCAGCCCGCGCTGGCTGCTGATGGACGAGCCCTTGTCCGCCCTGGATGCCGCACGCAAGGCCGAGCTGTTGCCTTACCTGGAAGCCTTGGGTCGCCGCGGCGTGCCCATCCTGTATGTCACGCATGCACTGGACGAAGCCGTGCGTCTGGCCGACCACCTGGTGTTGATGCAAGAAGGCGCGGTGCAGCTGTCCGGTGCTGCGCAAGATGTACTCAACCGGCCCGACACCCCGCTGGCGCGCCTCGACGAAGCCTCTGCGCTGGTGCAAGGGCTGGTGCTGGCCCATGACGAAGTGCACGGTCTGTCGCAGCTTGGCTGGGGGCCGGAAGGGCGCTCGGGCCACCTGTGGATCGGCCATTGCCGCGTGCCCGTGGGCACCACGGTGCGCGTCCGAGTGCTGGCGCGCGACGTGAGCTTGAGCCTGAGCCGCGCGACAGATTCCAGCATCCTCAACATCGTGCCGGCCATCGTTCAGCAGCGTGTGGATGAATCAGGCGGCAGCGTGCTCTTGCAGCTGGCGCTGGCCACTTCTGATCAAGTTGCGGCCGATGCGCCCCAGGTACTGGCTCGGCTCACCCGCCGCTCGGTCGAGGCACTGGCGCTGCAGCCCGGCGCGGCGGTCTGGGCACAGATCAAGGGCGCAGCCCTGATGGGCTGACCGCCTGGATGTGTGCGGGCCCGGCGCCCGCCATGGCGCTCAGCATCAGGTCGAGCGCGGCCAGGATCTCTTCCCGCTGGCGCGTGGGCGCCTCGCTGCCCATCCACTGCTGTAATTGCCCATCGAGCTGCATGCGCACCAGGCCATACGCGCTGGCCCTGAGCAGCAAGGCCAGGCGCTCGGCGGGCGCGCAGGGCAGGGCGCCGCGCGCCTGTGCATCGCGCACCAGCGAAATGGTCAGATCGCGCATCTCCTTGAAGTGCGCCATGGCCGATGCCGAACGCGCGAAATCCGACAGGTTTCTGCGTGAGGTGAACCGAAAGGCCGCAGGGTCGTCCAGCGCCCAGGCCACGAAGGCGCGTGCCAGGGCGCGCAGGGGCTCCACCCCTTGCGCCGGCGCTTTCTGCAAGGCCAGCCGGGCCTGCAGGCGCAGCTTCAATGCGGCTTCCTCGGCCAGCGCCGTGACCAGTGCCCGCTGTGTGGCGAAGTGCCGAAAGGGCGCCGAAGGCGACACCGACAGCCTCCGCGCCACCTCTCGCAGGTTGACCTGGTCATCACCCGCTTCCTCGGCGATGGCCAGTGCGGTGTCCATGATGGCCCGGCGCAAGTTGCCGTGGTGGTAGGCGCGTGGCATGGCCGAACCCCTGTGTCTTGTGAATGTGAGCAGTGCGTATTCTGGCTCGACACCCTGCTCGGGCGACACCTAGCATCCGCCCCATCCAATGACTCACGAAGAGATCGCCCGATGAAAAAAGCAGTGTGGTGGCTGGCAGGCCTGATCGTGGCCATGTGTGCGTTGGCGCTGTGGCCCGATGCGCAACTCGACGACTGGCGCCAGATGGTGCGGGCCACGGCGCGCACTTCGTGGCTGTTGTTCATGGGCTTGTTCGTGGCCACGGCCACTCCTCACGGTGTTCTGGCGCCTCACCGGGGCAGCCTGGCCCAGGGCTTTCTGATCTCGCACCTTCTGCACGCAGCCGGCATCGTGGCGCTGCATGCGCTCAGTTCACCCGAACAATGGGC
>JBEGRT010000170.1:0-6584 GCA_041180305.1 Pseudomonadota bacterium | reverse complement strand
CGGCCCACCTGAAGGAGCACGCCAGCGGTTGTGCCGGCTGCTACAGCGCGCCCTGCGCCCTGGAGCTGTATGCCGAGGCCTTCGAGGCCGCGGGTGCGCTCGACAAGCTGGAGGGCTTTGCCAGCTTCTACGGCGCCGATTACTACGGCCTGCCGCGCAACACCGACACCGTCACGCTGCGCCGTGAAAGCTGGGTGGTGCCCGAGACCTTGCCCTTCGGCGAAACCGTGATCAAGCCCCTGCGCGGTGGTGACACCCTGAACTGGCGCCTGGTCTGATGTCGAAAGCGCGAGCGCGCTTCCTGCGCGCCCTCGATCTGCTGTGCGACCGCCTGCCGCGGTTCGTGCTGCCCACGCCCGAGATCGCCGGGCAGCGCCTGCACCCCTTCCTGGCGGTGTTGCGCCGCCTGATGGCCTTGCAAGGCGGGCCTGCGCGGTGGGAACTCTCGCCCGAGGCTGCGCGCCAGCAGATGCGTGATGCCGTGCTGCCTCTGCAGCGTGGCTGGCCCGTGGCCGCGGTGGAAGATCTTGAAATCGACGGTGACGATGGCCGCCTCATGGCCCGCCACTACCGGCCTGAGGCCGACAAGGCCGTGCCGGTGCTGCTGGTCTACCTGCACGGCGGCGGCTATGTGCTGGGTGACCTCGACACCCATGACGACGTCTGCCGCGTGATCTGCCGCGAAGCGGGCGTGCAGGTGCTGTCGGTGGCCTACCGGCTGGCGCCCGAGCACCCCTTCCCGGCGGGCCTGCTCGATGCCGTGGCGGCCATGCGCTGGGCCCGGCTGCATGCGCCGGCCTGGGGGGTGCAGCCGCAGGCCGTGGCCGTGGGTGGTGACAGTGCGGGCGCCACCCTGGCCGCGGTGGCGGCACACCAGCTGGCCCGCGAAGGCGAACCGCCTGCGGCCCAGTTGCTGTTCTACCCGGGCACCGACCTCATGACCGAGCGGCCCTCACAGCATGCCTACGGGCACGGCCTGTTCCTGAGCATCGAAGACCGCGCCTGGTTTTACCAGCACTACCTGGGTGATGAGCCCATGGCGAAAGGTGATCCACGCGTGTCGCCCCTGTGGCACAAGGACATGGCCCTGATGCCGCCCACGGTGCTGTGCACCGCTGCGCTCGACATGTTGCGCGACGAAGGCCTGGCCCTGGCCCAGGTGCTGCGCAAGGCACGTGTCGATTTGCGCCATCTGGAAGGTCGTGGCCTGGGCCATGGCTACGTGAACCTGTTGGGTGTGCATTCGGCCTCGCGCCGCGAGGTGCAGTCGGCCGCCCGCGCCCTGCGCGACCTCTTGCTGTCGCGCCAGTTCAAGGCCGTCCAGGCCTGATCGATCCCTGGTGTGACGCCCATCCCTTGCCCGCTCAGGGCAGGGGGCGTCAGCCTGCCCGCCGCGCATTCGAGGGTGTGCCCCCGGATGACTTCATCTGAGAACTCGTGTATTCTGATCACACGGTTAGTCAGTGTGAGGTTCATGCGGACCTCTCCTTCAACCCGGGCTCCCTGTGAGCCCGGGTTTTTTTTCGCGCGGGCGCAGCACTGCTCTGCGGGGGGCTTGGTGTAAACACCGAAGGGGTGGCGTTCACATCCGGACACGATCAAGGCGACACTTCCGGCTTGCCCTGAGCCTGTCGCCATGCGCCTGTCCCCCATCAATTTCAAGATCCTGGCCGCCGCCCTCGAAATCGAAGGGCACGATGGCCTGCGGGCCGTGCAGGCTGTGGGTTTTGACAGCCTGGAAGACATCCCCGAAGACGGCCCCTGGCTCGACGCCGATCTGTTCGACCGCATGATGGCCGAGGCCGTCGAGATCACAGGCGATGACACCTTTGGCCTGGTCGTGGGTCGCAGCCTGGCCCTGATGCGGTACGGGCCCATCGCGCCTTTGGCCATCTCGTCGCCCACGCTGCGCCAGATCCTGGCCGACGTGCGCCGCTTCGGGCGCCTGCTGCTCGAAGAGGCCGAGTGGGAGCTGGTCGAAGCGCAAGGTCTGGCCGGCATCCGCGTGCGCCCGGTGGTCAGTGGTGGGGTCAGTGGCCATTTCCGGCTTGACCAGATCGCCACCAGCGCCATGATGCTGCTGCGCATGGTGGGCTGGGGTGCGAACGACATCGTGCGTGTCGACATGCCCCACACCCCGGCGCCCGAGCAGATGCCGCGCTATCAGAACGTCTTTGGTGCCGTTCTCAACCCGGGGGCCCCGAACTGCACCCTGTGGTTCGAGCCGCGCCTGCTCGATCTGCCCATGCCCACCAGCGACCCCGTGGCCAATGTGGCCGCCCGGGCGCGGGCTGAATCGGCCCTGGCGGCCATGCAGGCAGGCAACGACCTGGCCGAGACCGTGCGCGAATGGCTGCTGTCCAGCCTGCCGCGCTGGCCCAGCGTGCAGGAAACCGCGTTGCAGTTGCGCATGACCGAGCGCAGCCTCAGGCGCCAGCTCGAACAGCTGGGCACCTCGCACGCCGAGTTGCTGCAGCAGTGCCAGGTGCTCATGGCCGAACGCCTGCTGGCCGATGCCCAGCGGCCGCTCAAGCAGGTGGCCGATTCGCTGGGCTTCGGCTCCGTGCACAGCTTCCACCGGGCTTTCCGCCGCTGGCGTGGCGAGACCCCGGGCGGCTGGCGCGAACGCCAGCTGGGGCAGGGCGCCACCATGGAAACGGCCCATGCCGACCCGGCCTGATCCGGTCTGAGCCGGCCGCTCGGGGAAAGCCCCAGCGGCTTCGGACAATCGGCTGGTCAGTGCGGCCATTGGCCCCCTCAGCGGGTCTGCCTACGATCCGTGCAACTTCACACACGAGGCGAAAGCCGTTGCACGGAGAGTCCCGCATGTTGTCCTTCGCACCCCACCGCCACACCCTGAGCCGCCTGGCCGCCCTGATGCTGGCCGCCGGTCTGTGCGCCTCGGCCCAGGCCCAGACCACCACCATGGGCACCCGTGGCCAGACCAGCCAGGCCAGCACGGCTCTGAGCACCAACGCCGGTGCCACCTGGAAGGAGTACAGCCGTGCCACCGAGTACCCCAATGCCGTGACGCTGCCACTGCAGTTCATCACCACACGCACCGGGCAAAAGCTGTCGGTGCTGGTGACCGTGCCGGCCGATGCCAGCAACAAGCCGGTGGCTGGCCGCTTCCCCGCCATCCTCACACAGACGGCCTACCGCACCGACACCGGCCAGCTGCTGGGCGGCGTGGTGCTGACCGGCAACACCCTGCTGGTGGGCGGCAAGGACGAATACATGATCCGTCGCGGCTATGTGTCGGTGGCGGTCGATGTGCTGGGCTCTGGCCTGTCCGACGGTGAGGCGCAACTGCTGGGCGAAGCCGAGCAGGCCGCCTACGCCGATGCCGTCGAGTGGGTCACCCAGCAGGCCTGGTTCAACGGCAACCTGGGGCTGGCTGGCACCTCCTACCTGGGCATCACCAGCCTGCTGACCGCAGGCCAGCAACACCCGGCCGTCAAGGCCGTCTTCACCGAAGTGCCCATGGGCGATGCCTACCGTGGCACCGTGGGCATTGGCGGCCTGCTCAATGCGCAGTTCATCAGCCTGTGGCTGCCGCTGACCCAGTCGCTCAGCGTGATGGGCAACAAGTCGGCGCAGGACAAGTACCCGCAATATGCCGACCAGATCGCCGCGGCCACCGCGCAGCACGTGGCCGCCATCAACAGCTGGTACCTGCCCACGGTCGACAGCTCCATCAAGGGCCAGACCGGCTACGCCACCGACGACGGCAACTTCTGGTCGGTGCGCTCGCCCATCGAGAAGGCCTCACGCATCAACGTGCCGACCTTCATCATCGGCTCCAGCAACGACATCTTCCAGCGCGATGAACCCCTGCTGTACGAACAGCTCAAGCAGAGCGTGAACACCAAGCTGGTGGTGCTGCCGGGCTCGCACATCGGTGCGGTGCAGACCGCCCTGAGCGGTGCCAGCGCCAGCTCGGGGGGCGCACCGGCGTCGTCCAGCCTGATGCTGCAGTGGTTCGACCAGTACCTCAAGGGCATGAACTCGGGCGCGGCCACCCTGCCCAACGTGACCCAGTTCGTGCAGGGTTACGGCAGCAGCGACAAGTACGCCCGCAGCACCGACTGGCCGCATCCGCAGATGGCACCGCAGCGCATGTACCTGCGCGGCAATGGCAGCCTCAGCACGCAGGCGCCGGCGGCTGGTGAAGCGGCCCGCACCGTGAGCGAACCCAAGGCCGCGGTGGTCACCTACGCGCCCAGCAGCGATGGCACCACGGTCAAGGCCAGCGTGACCCTCAATGACGGCAGCGACTGCTCCAGCAGCTACGTGCAATGGTCGCTGGGCCTGGGCGGCCTGCTGCCCAAGGCCTGCTACACCAACAGCAACACCGTGGAAAAGGCCCAGGGCGCGCTGATCTTTGAGACTGCGCCGCTGGCTGCCGACATGTACCTCAACGGCCCCATGCAGGCCGACATCTGGATGAGCAGCACCAAGCGTGAGGCCGCCGTGTCGGTGCGTGTGGACGCGGTCGATGTGTGGGGCAAGGCCACGCCCATCAGCACGGGTCTGATGTCGGCCGCCTACCGTGCGGTTGATGTGTCGCGCTCGCGCTTTGTCAAGGGCGTGATGATGCAGCCCTGGCACCCCTTCACCGTGGCTTCTCGCCAGGCCGTGGTGCCCGGGCAGCCCATGTTGGTGCCGGTGGAAGTGTTCCCGGCCGCGGCCCTGATCAAGAAGGGCCAGAAGCTGCGCGTGGCCATCAGCGCCAGCAACCAGGCCATGGGGGTGTGGCCGCAGCCCCAGCAGCAGGAAGCCAATGGCGGCGTGAGCACCATCTACAACGATGCGCAGCGCCCCTCCAGCATCGTGCTGCCCCTGGTGCCGACCAGTGCGCTGAACTGATCAGGGGGCCGGGCGGTCGCCGCCCAGGGCGCTGGCTGGGTTGCAGGCCGCCTGCTCCGGCAGGCGGGCCTTCACTTCGGCCAGCTCCTGCCGCAGCAGCGTCACCTGGGCGTGCAGGTCCTGCAGGATCTCCTGCTCCATGCGCCGCTCTTGCGTGCCCACCATCTTGGCGGCGATGCGCGCCGTCACCATCGACAAGATGGCAAAGCCCAGCAGCACCACGATCACCGAAAACACGCGTGCCGTGGTGCTGGTGGGCACGATGTCGCCATAACCCACGGTGGCCGCGGTGGTGAAGGCCAGCCACACACCGTCTTCCAGCGTGTCGATGGCGGGGTCGAACATCCAGTAGCCCACGCCACAGGCCATCAGCACCAGGGCGCCGAAGGTGAGCATCTGCACCAGGCCCATGTCCAGCCACTGGGGCGCGCGCAGGCGTGCTTTCCGATGGCGCCGAGACGAGGGGCCGTGGCGTGGCGTGGGGCTGTTCATGAAGGACGAGTCCATGCCTTCAGGCTAGAAGGCATGGCGGCGCCGATGTTTGCGCCAGATCAAGCCGGCAGGAAGCCTTCGACCGAGAAGTAGCGTTCGCCGGTGTCGTAGCAAAAGCCCAGGGCGCGCGTTCCGGCAGGCAGTTCGGCCAGTTTCTGCGCAATGGCCTGCAGCGTGGCCCCCGACGAGATGCCCACCAGCATGCCTTCTTCGCGGGCGCTGCGGCGCGCCATCTCGCGGGCAGCTTCGGCATCGACGGTGATCACGCCGTCGAGCAGGTCGGTCTGCAGGTTCTTGGGGATGAAGCCTGCGCCAATGCCCTGGATGGGGTGGGGCGAGGGCGCACCGCCCGAGATCACCGGCGAGGCGGTGGGCTCGACCGCGAACACCTTCAGGTTCGGCCAGGCCTTTTTCAGCACGCGGGCGCAGCCCGTGATGTGGCCGCCCGTGCCCACGCCCGTGATCAGCACGTCCAGGCCTTCGGGGAAGTCGGCCAGGATTTCCTGGGCCGTGGTGCGTTCGTGCACGGCGATGTTGGCCGCGTTGTCGAACTGCTGGGGCATCCAGGCGCCGGGCGTGGCGGCCACGATTTCTTCGGCACGGGCGATGGCGCCCTTCATGCCCTTTTCACGCGGTGTGAGGTCGAAGCTGGCGCCATAAGCCAGCATCAGGCGGCGGCGCTCGATCGACATGCTGTCGGGCATCACCAGAATCAGCTTGTAACCCTTGACGGCAGCCACCATGGCCAGACCCACGCCCGTGTTGCCCGAGGTGGGCTCGACGATGGTGGCACCCGGCTTGAGCAGGCCCTTGGCTTCAGCGTCTTCCACCATGGCCAGGGCGATGCGGTCCTTGATGGAACCACCGGGGTTGGCACGTTCGGCCTTGATCCACACCTCGGCTTGCGGGCCGAACAGGCGCTGCATGCGCACGTGCGGGGTCTGGCCGATGGTGTCGAGGATGGTCTGGGCTTTCATGGGGCGGGCTCCTGTTGCAACAGCGGGCCTTGAAGCAAGGCGGGCGTTGATTGTGCAGCACGTCCAGCCCCTGTCGGCGGCCCGCCGGGAACCCCTGACGCGGCAGCGGGTCTTGTGCTGGGACATACTGCTGCGAAACCGCTTGCTCCTTTGTCCCATGACCTTGCGACGCCTCCTGACCGCGCTGTGGCTGTGCCTCAGCTTGTGCCTGCCCGGGTTCGCCCAGGCCCAGACCTTCCTGCCGCC
>JBEGRT010000169.1:0-2527 GCA_041180305.1 Pseudomonadota bacterium | reverse complement strand
CGCCTGGGTCGTGTGAACCTGGAAAAGGCCCTGCGCACGCACGACCGCCTGGGCGGCCACATGGTCACCGGTCACGTCGATGGCGTGGGCGAGGTGGTGCATTTCGACCCGGTGGGCGAATCGTGGCTGCTGCAGATCCGGGCACCCAAGGCCCTGGCCCGTTTCCTGGCCTACAAGGGTTCGATCACGGTCAATGGCGTGAGCCTGACCGTCAATGCGGTGGACGATTCCGCCGACGGCAGCACCGTGTTCAGCATCAACCTGATCCCCCACACCCTGGAGCACACCACGCTGGGTGAGCTCCAGGCCGGCTCGACGGTGAACCTGGAGGTGGACCTGATCGCCCGCTATGTGGAAAGAATGCTCTCGGCCGAGGGCAAAACAGGGGTTTGACGGGCTTGACACCCCAAACAGAGTGGGCCCCGCCTACAATGGCGGGATGCCTATTTCTCCCATTCCCGAACTGATCGCCGAACTGGCCGCGGGCCGCATGGTCATCCTGGTGGATGAAGAAGACCGCGAAAACGAAGGCGACCTGGTGCTGGCCTCTGACCACGTCACCCCCGAAGCCATCAACTTCATGGCCAAGTACGGCCGGGGGCTGATCTGCCTGACCCTGAGCCGCGAGCGCTGCGAACAGCTGCAGTTGCCGCCCATGGTCTCGCGCAACGGCACCAAGCACGGCACGGCCTTCACCGTGTCGATCGAAGCCCGCGAAGGGGTGACCACCGGCATTTCGGCCGCTGACCGCGCCCGCACCGTGCAGGCCGCCGTGGCCCGCCACGCCAAGCCGGCTGATCTGGTCCAGCCCGGCCACATCTTCCCGCTGCAGGCTCAGGATGGCGGCGTGCTCATGCGCGCTGGCCACACCGAAGCCGGTTGCGACCTGGCCGGCATGGCCGGCCTGAGCCCCTCGTCCGTGATCTGCGAGATCATGAACGACGACGGCACCATGGCCCGCCTGCCCGATCTGGAAGTGTTCGCCAAGGAGCACGGCCTGAAGATCGGCACCATCGCCGACCTGATCGAATACCGCAGCCGCAACGAATCGATCATCGAAGCCCTGGGCACCCGCACCCTGGTCACGCCCGCCGGCCCCTTCGACGCCAAGGTGTTCAAGGACCGCACCGGTGCCGTGCACCTGGCCCTGAGCCTGGGTATGGCCCCCGGCTCGGTCAAGGCCGACGACGAGATCCTGGTGCGCGTGCACGAGCCCCTGTCGGTGCTCGACTGGCTCGATGCCGACAGCCGCGTGCACTCGTGGCCGCTGCCCAAGGCCCTGCAGCAGATCAAGGACGCCGGCCGTGGCGTGGTCGTGCTGCTGAACGCGGGTGAAGACCAGGAGCGCCTGCTGGAGCAGTTGCTGCCGGCCCCGCAGCCTGACACGCCCGCCAAGGCCCAGGTTGACCTGCGCACCTATGGCGTGGGCGCCCAGATCCTCAAGACCCTGGGGGTGCATCGCATGCGCCTGATGGGCAACCAGCGCCGCATGCCCTCCATGGTGGGCTTCGGGCTGGAAGTGACGGGATTCCTGACCGCCGACGGGCAAAGCCTGCCGCCCGGTCACTGAGCTTTCCGTGTTCGTTCTTTGACTTGTTCTTTTTCGGGATACACAGACCATGCAAGGCGCTGACAAAGGCCAATCCAATCGCCTCGACGGGCGAGATCTCCGCATCGGCATCGTGCAGGCGCGCTTCAATGACGAGCTGACCAGTGAGATGGCACGCGTGTGCATCGAGCACCTGGCCAGCCTGGGTGTACAGCGCAAGCACGTCCACCATGTGACCGTGCCCGGTGCCCTGGAAGTGCCCGTGGCCTTGCAGGCCATGGCCGACAGCGAGAAGTTCGACGCCCTGGTGGCGCTGGGCTGCATCATCCGCGGCGAGACCTACCACTTCGAGCTGGTGGCCAACGAAAGCGGCGCCGGGGTCACCCGCGTCAGCCTCGACCACCACATCCCGGTGGCCAATGCCATCCTGACCGTCGAGAACGAAGAGCAGGCCCGTGCCCGCGTGGTCGACAAGAGCAAGGACGCCGCGATCGTGGCCGTCGAAATGGCCAACCTGCTGGACGAACTGCTGTGAGCGAACAGACCCCTACCAAGCCGCAAGGTGGCAAGCCCGGAGTGCTGCGCGATCGCACCAAGTCGGCCCGACGCCGCGCCCGCGAGTTCGCCCTGCAAGGGCTGTACGAATGGCAGCTCAATCCCCGTGAGATGAGCAGCATCGAATCGCACGTGCGCGAGCAGGACGAATTCCACAAGTGTGACCGCGTGCATTTCGATGCCCTGCTGCACGGCTGCGTGGCCCAGCGTGAGGCCCTCGATGCCCACCTGGTGAAGTTCCTCGACCGTTCGCTCGACGAGCTGTCGCCCATCGAGCACGCCGTGCTGTGGGTGGGCACCTACGAGCTGGCCCACTGCATGGATGTGCCTTACAAGGTGGCCATCAACGAGGCGGTCGAACTGGCCAAGAGCTTTGGTGGCACCGATGGCCACAAGTACGTCAACGGCGTGCTGGACCACCTG
>JBEGRT010000168.1:0-4022 GCA_041180305.1 Pseudomonadota bacterium | reverse complement strand
GCCAGCGGCGCCAGGCTGAGTGCTGTCAGGGCCAGGCTCCAGAGGGCGGTTTGCCAGCCTTGCCAGCCGATCAGTGTGCTGGACACGGGCACCATGAGGAACTGCCCGAAGGAGCCGGCTGAGGCCGTGATGCCCATGGCCCAGGAGCGTTTTTCGGCCGGCACATGGCGGCCAATGGCGCCATAGATCACGGCATAGGTGCTGCATGCCTGGGCCACGCCGATCAGCACGCCCGTGCTGGCCATGAGCTGCCAGGTGCTGGTGGCCAGCGACATGCCCAGCAGGCCCAGGGGGTACAGCAGGGCCCCCAGCAGCACCGGGCGCGTGGCGCCACGGCGGTCGGCCCACCAGCCGACCAGCGGCCCGGCTGCGCCCCACATCAGGTTTTGCACGGCCATGGCCAGCGAATAGGTTTCTCGGCTCCAGCCGCGCTCCTGGCAGATCGGTTGAAGCCACAGGCCGAAACCATGGCGGATGCCCATCGACAGGGTGACGATGAGGGCACCGCATGCCAGCAGCTGAAAAATCGAGAGCGACGGGGCGCGGTGGCCTGGATTCATGGGCGGGTCTTTCCGGACGGCCACGACGGCGTCGACCAACCCGGCGCCCGTCTCAGACCTGCATGTTCATGATATCCGTGTAGGCCTGCACCAGCTTGTTGCGGAATTGAACCGCCGACTGGAAGCCCAGTTGCGCCTTCTGCATCGCCACCATGGTTTCTTCCAGGCTCACGGTGGGGTTGTCGAACTGCACTTCGCGCTGCATGGTGCTGGCGGTGCTCTGGGCTTTGCTGATGTCTTTCAGCGCCTGCGAGAAGGTGGTCTGGAAGCTGGCTTCCGGCTTCTGCACGGGCGTGCTGCCCAGGGTGCCAGCGGCGGCCTTGGCCTGCACGCGGGCGGCCACGTCGGCCATGCCTGCACTGGAGGCGGCCTTCGCGAAATCAAAGGGCTTCAGTTTCAGATCCATGGTGCCGATACCTGTCAGGGCGTGATGAGGGTCATCACAGTGACCTCATCCTAAGAAAAAGCACCCTGTCCCGATGGCAGGAAGTGGATCGCATTTCGGCGGCTGTTCCCGGCACTTTTGCCCGGTTGCTCTCCGAATAATGGGCTCGTTACTGCGGCTTTGGGGCATCGTGTGGTTCGGTGCGCAAAGTTGCACACGAAAGCCCCATGGACGTCACGCTCGCTCAACCTCAAGCACTCGCGACCTCGCCGGCCTCGCCGGTGGCCGTGGTCGAGAACCCGCCGCCTGAAGGATTCGTTCAGCGCGTGATGGCCTTGTCGCCTCAGCGCAAGATGATGCTGGGCGGGGGCCTGGCCGCCCTGATGGCCCTGACGGTGATGATGGTGGTGTACAGCCACCAGCCCGACTACAAGGTGCTGTACACCAACCTGTCGGACAAGGACGGGGGCGCCATTCTGGCCCAATTGCAGCAGATGAACGTGCCGTACAAGCACGCCGACGGCGGCGCAGCGATTCTGGTGCCGGCCGACAAGGTGCACGACGTGCGCCTGAAACTGGCCACTGCCGGCTACCCCAAGGGCTCGGTGGTGGGCTTCGAGCTGATGGAAAACCAGAAGTTCGGCGTGACACAGTTCCAGGAACGGCTGAACTTCCAGCGTGGCCTGGAAGGCGAGCTGACCCGCTCGATCCAGGCGCTGTCGGGCGTCGAAAGTGCCCGGGTTCACCTGGCCTTGCCGAACCAGAACGGTTTTTTCCGTGAACAGCAGAAGGCCTCGGCTTCGGTGGTGCTGACGCTGCACCCTGGGCGCGTGCTCGACAAGGGACAGATCGCCGGCATCGTGCACCTGGTGTCGTCCAGCGTACCCGAGATGTCGCCCAAGGCCGTGAGCGTGGTCGATCAGTCGGGCAGCTTGTTGGCTGGTATGGCCGAGGGCATGCAGGACAGCAGCAACAACGGACTGGATGCGCAACAGTTGCTGTATGTGCGCCAGATGGAAAACAAGCTCACCGACCGCGTGCGTGAGTTGCTGGAGCCTGTGGTGGGCAAGGACAACCTGCGAGCCCAGGTGACGGCCGATGTTGATTTCTCGCAGATCGAGTCGACCGCCGAGGAATACAAGCCCAACCAGAACGTCAACACCGCCGCAGTGCGCAGCCAGCAGAGCAGCGAGCAGGTGGGGGCGGGCGGCAGTGCCAATGCCACGGGTGTGCCGGGTGCCATGAGCAACCAGCCGCCCACACCGGCCACGGCGCCGGTGAACGGTGCATCGGCACCGCTGCAAGGCGCGCCGGGTGCCAATGGCACGGGCGGCACGATGCGCCGTGACAATGTCACCAACTACGAGGTGGATCGCACGGTGCGCGTGACCCGCAACAGCACGGGCAATGTGCGCCGCATCACGGCGGCCGTGGTGGTGAACCACGTGACCAAGACCGATGCCAAGGGCAAGACCACCACCGAGCCGCCCAGCCAGGAAGAGCTCGACAAGCTGACCGCTCTGGTCAAGGAGACCGTGGGTTTCAACGAGCAGCGTGGGGATTCGGTCAAGGTGGTGGCCGCGCCCTTCCAGCCGGTCAAGGACGATGTGGTCGAGGTGCCGTTCTACAAGCAGCCCGAGATGATCGACCTGCTCAAGACCCTGGCACTTCCGCTGGCTTTCATGGGCCTGGCTGGCATCGTGGTGTTCGGTGCGATCAAGCCCGCGCTGCAGGCAGCCAAGCCGCTGCCTCCGGCCGAACCCGAGAAGGTGGCCGCTGGTGTGAATGCAGTGGTCGATGATGCCAACGAATTGCCGCAACTGACCCCGCTGGGCCCCGATGGCAAGCCGCTGGAAGGTGCTGCCGCCGAAGCAGCGCTGGCCGAAGGGCAGGGCCTGCCTGCCCTCGAAGGCCCCAGCAGCGACCCCCGCCTGGAAAGCGCCCGCAAGCTGGCCAAGGAAAACCCCCTGGCCATGGCAACGCTGATGCGTGGCTGGATCAACAACGACGCGTGACGAGCAAGCATGGACGAACAAGGACTGGAAGACGCCGCCATCCTGCTGATGTCGCTGGGTGAGGAAGAAGCGGCTGAAGTGTTCAAGCAGCTGACACCGAAAGAGGTGCAGGGGCTGGGTGAAACCATTGCCAAGCTCAAGACGGTGTCCAAGGACCGTGTCGAGGCGGTGCTGGATCGCTTTGCGGGTGAGGCGACCGACATGGGGTCTCTGGTGGCCGACACCGATGAGTACGTGAAGTCGGTGCTGCGCAAGGCGCTGGGCGATGAGAAGGCCAACCTGCTGATCGACCGCATCCTGCAGGGTGAAGACACCACGGGCATCGAAAGCCTGAAGTGGATGGATGCGGCTTCAGTGGCCGAAATGCTGCGCAACGAGCACCCGCAGATCGTGGCGGCCATCCTGGTGCACCTCGACCCGGATCAGGCCTCGTCGGTGCTGAAATCGTTCACCGAACGCCACCGCAACGAAGTCATGATCCGCATCGCGACACTCGATGGCATCCAGCCCAATGCGCTGAAAGACCTCAATGAAGTGCTGTCGCGCGTGCTGGCCGGTGGCGTGCAGGTCAAGCGCCAGTCGCTCGGTGGCGTCAAGCCCGCGGCCGAGATCATCAACATGATGGGCACGGCCCTGGAAACTTCCATCCTCGACTACATCCGCGAATCGGACGGCGACCTGGCCCAGAAGATCCAGGACAACATGTTCGTGTTTGACGACCTGGGCAAGCTGGACGACAAGGGCTTCCAGTCGCTGCTCAAGGAAGTGCAGACCGAATCGCTCATCATCGCGCTCAAGGGCGCTTCTCCGGAGATCCGCGAGAAGGTGTTCAAGAACATGTCCAGCCGCGCGGCCGAAACCCTGCGCGAAGACCTGGAATCTCGCGGCCCGGTGAAGTTGTCCGAGGTAGAAGGCGAGCAGAAGGAAATGCTCAAGATCGTGAGACGCCTCGCCGACGAAGGCCAGATCGTGCTGGCCGGCGGAGGAGACGATGAGTACGTCTAAGCAACCGCCGGGTGGTTCGAGCTACGCGCGATTCATTCCGCGGGAAGAGCTCAAGGG
>JBEGRT010000167.1:0-5697 GCA_041180305.1 Pseudomonadota bacterium | reverse complement strand
CCACTCGAAAGCGCCCGATTCGATCTCGGCCGTGATCTGGGCCATGCCCTTCTGGATGGCCGCCCAGTCATCGGCCGAGATCAGGCCCTGGGCCTGCAGCATCTCGGCGTGGGCCAGCGAGCCCTGGATGTCGGCCTTCCACAGGCGCTTGTCGAAGAACACACTGGCCGTGTAGCGCTTGACCAGCTCGCTCATGGGCTCGGAAAACAGGGCCGACCAGGCCTGAGACTTCTTGTCGAGTTGGTTGCTGCTCATGGGGAGGATCCGGTGGGCGCGTGAATCGCGCAGAATGTGCAAACCATGGATTTTAATGAGAGAGACCCCCTGAGCAGCCAGCCCGGTGAACTCGATCCGCTGCGCGCTCCCACGATGTGGGCCGCCACGGGGTTCGGGCCTGCCTCGGCGGGGCCCTCGGAACCCGCCCCGCAGGTGTTCGATGTGTGCCATGTGGGCGTGGTGCTGCGCGTGGTGCTGGGCGTTCAGGCGCTGGTGCTGCTGCTCTCGTTGCACGGTGCGCAGGGCGGCGCCCAGTGGCTGTGGCGGCTGGGGTGGCTCACGGCCGAGGCCTTGCCGGCGGCTTTGTGCTGGCTGGTGCTGGCCTGTCCCCTGAGCCGGGCGCTGCAGCGCCTGTCGCCTGCAGGGCAGGGCGGTGCCGCCGCGCTGCTGGGCATGGTGGCGGCCTCGTACAGCCATGTGCAGATGGCCTGGGCCCAGGCGCCACAAGATGCGGTGCTGGCCCTGTCGCAACCTTGGGGCTGGGTGGGGCCTCTGGCCTCTGGCGCAGTCTTCGGGCTGGTGGTCTGGGGCTGGTTGCGCTCGCGACAGGCCCGGGTGCTGCCGGCGCACACCCAGGCGCGGCTGGTCGAGCTTCAGGCCCGCATCCGCCCGCATTTTCTGTTCAACACGCTGAACACGGCCATCGCGCTGGTGCAGGTCGACCCTGACCGCGCAGAGGCCGTGCTCGAAGACCTGGCCGAACTGTTCCGCCAGGCCCTGGCTTCGCCCTCGACCCGCAGCACCCTGGCCGGCGAGGTGGAACTGGCGCGGCGCTACCTGGCCATCGAACAGCTGCGTTTTGGCGAGCGCCTCACGGTGAACTGGCAGGTCGACCCTGCCACCGAATCGGCCCAGGTGCCCACCTTGCTGCTGCAGCCCCTGGTGGAAAACGCCGTGCGCCATGGTGTCGAGGCCGACCCCCTGGGCGGCTGGATCAAGGTGCAGACCCAACGGCAGGGCGAGCGGGTGGTGGTCACAGTGACCAATGGCTTGCCGGCCGATCAGACCACAGGCGGGCGCAAGGGCCATGGCATTGCGCTGCGCAATGTGCGCCAGCGCCTGCTGCTGATGCACGATGTCGAAGCCGAGTTCGAGGCCGGCCCGCGCCCACTGGCGCCTGGCAGCACCCAGCAGTGTTACGTGGTGCGCTTTGCGTGGCCTGACCGCTTGCCGACCCATGCGTCACGAGTCGCTGACCCGGAGCGTGCATGAGCCAACACCCTTCATCACAGGCCCTGCGCGCCTTGCTGGTCGATGACGAACCCCTGGCCCGCCAGCGCCTGGCTGCCTTGCTGGCGCGCCTGGACACGCCAGTGGAGGTGGTGGGCACCCTGGGCGATGCCGGCTCGGCCCTGGCCTGGCTGGAGGCAAACCCCGGGCAGGCCGATGTGTGTTTCCTCGACATCCAGATGCCCGGCCCCGATGGCCTGCGACTGGCCGCACGGCTTGCCGAGAGGGCTGCACAGCAGCCCATGCCGGATGTGGTCTTCGTGACCGCGCACACCGAACATGCGCTTCAGGCCTTCGACCTGGCCGCCCGCGATTACCTGACCAAGCCGGTTCGTCTGGAGCGCCTGGCGCAGGCCGTGGCACGGTGCCAGCGCCGCGGGCCTGCGCAGCCTGCCGCTGTGGTTGCTGCGCCCGCTGATGCCGCCTCTGTGCCCCCCTTGATCGTGCGCGAACGTGACCGTGTGGTCCGCATCCCGGTGGCTGACATCCTGTACCTCAAGGCCGAGCTCAAGTACGTCACGGTGCGCACCCGTGATCACGCTTATGTGATCGATGAGTCGCTCAGCGAACTGGAAGGGCGCCTGGGCGATGCCCTGCTGCGCATCCACCGCAATGCGCTGGTGGCCCGCCATGCGGTGCAACGCCTGGAGCGTCGCGACGACCCGGAGGGCGGGGAAGGCTGGGCCGTGCTGGTGCGCGGCACCGACGACTGGCTCTCGGTGTCACGAAGACAAGCGCCTCTCGTGAGAGAGGCGCTGTTGTCGGCCGGCTGAGCGGTCAGAAACCCAGAGAGGCCAGCAGGTCGTCGACCTCGCTCTGGTTGGCCACCACGTCGGTGCGTCCTTCCGGGTTCACCACCGGGCCGCTGAGTTCTTCGTGGTTGTGCGTCAGCATGGCTTCGACCTTCTGGGCCTGGTCCGGCGGTGCGGCCTGCACCAGCAGCTTGACCAGCTGGCCTTCCAGGTCATTGGCCAGGCGCACCACCTTGGCCACCACCTGGCCGGTCAGGTCATGGAAGTCCTGGGCCATCATGATGTCGGTCAGGTGGCCGTCCACCTGATGCGTGGTCTTTTCCACGTCCTGCACGAAGTTGAACACGGCGCCCGATGCCACGGCCTTGACCGGGTCCGCGGTGATCATGGCGGCCAGCTTGCGGGTCTCGTCGGCGATGTGTTCCTGGTCGGCCTTGGCCTTGTCCACCAGGGTCAGCACCTTCTCGGCCGCAGCGCCGGTTTTTTCGGCGATGTAGGTCAGCCGGCTGCGCGCATCGGGCAGGTCGTCGACCGTGTTCTTCAGGCCGGGCAGCACGCCCAGCATGTTGAGCGTGTCGTGCAGCTGCCGGGTCAATGACCCGAGCTGCTGAAAGATCTCGGGCGATGCCGCGGGCATCTGCATGTTGTCCGGCAACTTGTCGGTCGTCATGGGCGCCTCCCTGATGCCTCAGGCCGTGGCCGTCAGCTTCTGCATGATTTTCTGAACCTTCTCTTCCAAGGTGGCCTTGGTGAAAGGTTTCACGATGTACCCTGCGGCGCCCGACTGCGCGGCCAGCACGATGTCTTCCTTGCGGGCTTCGGCCGTGACCATCAGCACGGGCAGGTGCTTGAGCGCATCGTCGCTCTTGATGGCCTTGAGCAGCTCGAAGCCGTTCATGTTGGGCATGTTGATGTCGCTCACCACGAAATCGTATTTCGCGTTCTTGAGCATGTTCAGGGCCACGGCGCCGTCTTCTGCTTCTTCGGCATTGCTGTAGCCGATCTCCTTGAGAAGCCCCTTGACGATCCGTCGCATCGTGGAGAAGTCGTCCACGACGAGAAATTTCATGTCGGCATTCGGTGTGCTCATGGCGTTTCCTTGGCTCCTGGAGGGCTGAAGTGCAGCCCTCAGTCAACTACAGGGTTCTTATCGACCCGGCCCATCACTTCTTGAGGCCGGCTTGTTCAGTTTTTTCATCTGGGGGCTCTTCCGTGCCATCCACCGCTTCGGCTTCGGCCGACTGGAACACACGGTCTTCGGCCTCTCGGTTCATCACGATGATGCTGATGCGCCGGTTCAGTGGGCTCTCGGGATCTTTTCGCTCGTACAGCATGGAGGCCGCCAGGCCCTGCACCCGCAGCACCTTGTCGCCGTCCAGCCCCCCCGCCATCAGCTCGCGCCGTGAGGCATTGGCGCGGTCGGCCGACAGCTCCCAGTTGCTGTACCCGCGGTCGCCTGCACTGAAGGGTTTGGCGTCGGTGTGCCCTTCGATGGTGAGTTTGTTGGGCACCTCGGTCAGCACGCCCCCAATGGCCCTCAGGATGTCTCGCATGTAGCCCTTGACCAGCGCATCGCCACTGTCGAACATGGGGCGGCTCTGGTTGTCGACGATCTGGATGCGCAAGCCCTCGGCCGTCAGGTCGAGCTGGATCTGGTTCTGGTACTGCGCCAGGCGGCCATCGTTGGCGATCACCTCCTGCACCTTCTGCTTGAGCACCCGCAGGCGTTCGGCCTCGGCGGCTGCGGCCGCGGCACGGATGGCTTTCTTGCGGGCCTTCTGGTCGGCCGTCTCGCTCTTGCCCTTCTTGACCTGGCCCACCGATTCGCTGAGGTTGTTGCCCCCGCCCTTGACCAGCGAGGATGCGTCACCAGCGCCGGTGCCGCCAAAGAAGGCGATCTTCAGCGGGCTGTTGAAGTAATCCTCGATGCCCTTCTTGTCACCCTCTGTGGTCGAGCCCAGCAGCCACATCAGCAGGAAGAAGGCCATCATGGCGGTCACGAAGTCGGCATAGGCAATCTTCCACGCACCCCCGTGGGCAGCGTGGCCGCCCTTCTTGATGCGCTTGATGATGATCGGCTGGACCTTCTTCGAATCACCGGCCATGGTGCTGCCTCACTTCTTCTTCACGTGGGCTTCGAGTTCGGCGAAGGTCGGCTTCTCGGTCGAATACAGCACCTTGCGGCCGAACTCGATGGCCACCTGCGGGGCATAGCCCTGCATCGAGGCCAGCAGCACGGTCTTGATCACCTGGAATTCCTTGGTGCCTTCGTCGAGCTTTTGCTCCATCAGGCCGCCCAGGGGCTCCACCACGCCGTAGGCCAGCAAAATGCCCAGGAAGGTACCCACCAGGGCCGAGCCGATCATGCCGCCCAGCACGGCCGGGGGCTGGCCCACCGAGCCCATGGTGTTCACCACACCCAGCACAGCGGCCACGATGCCGAAGGCGGGCAGGGCGCCGGCCAGCCGGGCCACCGCCGCGCAGGCGCTGTGGCCTTCGTGGTGGTGGGTGTCGATCTCGTTGTCCATGATGGTTTCGATCTCGTGGGCGTTCAGGTTGCCCGAGACCATCATGCGCAGATAGTCGGCGATGAAGTCGACCACGTGGTGGTCATGGCCCACGGTGGGGTACTTGCCGAACAGCGCCGAGTTGTGGGGGTCTTCCACATCCTTTTCGATGGACATCAGGCCTTCCTTGCGGATCTTCTGAAGCACCTCGAACATCATGGCCATCAGCTCCATGTAGCGGTCCTTGCTGTACTTCGAGCCCTTGAACAAGGGGCCGAAGTTGGCCAGCACCGCTTTCACGGTCTTGGGCTGGTTGTTCACCAGGAAGGCGCCAATGGCCCCACCGCCGATGGCCATCATTTCCGTGGGCAGCGCGTGAATGATCACGCTGATGTTGCCCCCGTGGATGATGTAGGCGCCAAAGATGCACCCCAGACAGACGACGTATCCGATCGCTACGAACATGATGCTTCCACCAAAGGTTCTCTCACGTCGGGATCATCGACCAGGGGCGCTCAAACTGATGTGGCAAACAGCACGGCCCGCAGGAAGCTTTTCACACGACGCAAGAAAAGTGCGTGGCACGAGGCCTGGCTGACTTCGGCACGCGCAAAAAAAGGCGGGCCCGGATGGGGCCCGCACAAAGCACAAATCAGTGCTAGGAGGAGACAAGCAAGAACGCTTCGTTGCCGAACCGTCCAACCTTTCTTTCGGCCATCTCTCGGTGCCCTTGACGGGCGACCCGAGCAAGAACGTGATGGAGTGCCGAAAGTCAGGCCGGACCGCTCAGTGAACCTGCAGAGCGCCAGCGGCCTTGCCCTTGCCGGCACGTGCCGGGGGGTTGCACAGGCCGCACACATAGTGGCGCGAGATTTCGTGGGGGTGGGTGACATAGTGGCCACCGCACTTGGAGCACTTGGTCATGGTCAGCA
>JBEGRT010000166.1:0-7368 GCA_041180305.1 Pseudomonadota bacterium | reverse complement strand
TGCGGCCCTGCGCATCGGCGATCACGCAACCCACGCGCGGATTGGGCTCGGACAGGCCGATTGCCTGCGTTGCCAAGGCCAACGCCTGCGCCAGCCGTTGGCCGTCGAGCGGTGCGTAGCCGTCACCGCCTGAGGCGGCGTTCGGGATCACTGGGGCGCCGGCTGGTGCTGCCGGGTGTTGTAGATAGAGTCGCCTGTGGGGCAAGTGCTAGAAGCCTTGACCAGCAAATAGTTCTGTTCTGTCAGGCTCTGGGTGACCTTGTTTGTGCAACTGGTGCTATTTGCAGCGTAACTGGTCCGGCAATAAGTCAGTGGGTGATCGATGTTGGCTACGAAGTCCGGGTTTGTTGCGGTGTAGCGGGTGTAGCGGCAGACCTTGTAGGCGTTGCTTCCGGTACCGGAATTGGTCCAGTCTTCAGCGGTCTCGCCCGTGTAGTTACCAGGAACCAAATCAAGCTTTCCGCCCCAGCCTGAACTTCCATCCGTCAGTACAACAAGGCAAAAATATTGAACGGGTAGGTATGCGTCGTTAAGTCGCACGGCAACGGGTACGCCTGCGCGGGATGTCGGCGAATTTGATACACACTGAGGATTTCCGGAAACATTTATGCCGGAATCTGAAGCGATTCGAAGCGGGCTGTCAGCCGAAAGAATTCGGACGCCGCGCGAGAGTTGCCCTGGATCGCTGGCCTCGCTCAGGCCTGGTTCTGCAACATTCGTGAAGTGAACGCTGCCGCTGACCAGTCGACCGCTGATCGACTGGCAGTTCTCTACCGTACTGGTGGTTATCGCCGCTTGGTCGGTAGTGATGCCGCTGCACAGCGACGAGACTGTGCCGGTCGTGTTGTTGAAAACCCAGACGCTGGTCCCTTGGTTAAACGGCTTGAACGCGCTGCGGCCGTCACCCAGATCCTTGGCCTCGGACGGTATCGCCGTATGTCGACCGCTGCGTTGGCTGGAGGGTGGACTGATCTGGCTGACCGCCAACTGGCCGCTCAACGCCGGATCTATGCCGGCCACCAGGGCTTGCAGTTGGATGCTCTGGTTCTGTGCCTGGGCTTGACCTGCGGTTGGAGCTGCGGCGGTCCGGTCGGCCCAACTCACCGTGACGGTGATGACTTTGCGCGGCGTGCCATCGCTGGGCGTGGTCACCGTCCTCACCAGGGTGTAAGTGGTGTTCTGGCGGTTGTCGGGCAGCTCGTAGGAACTGACCGTCCGGGTGCTGATCGCGTCCCATGAGTTGGTGCCCGAGATGCTGGCGAAGGCACGGGCTTTCTCGAGTTCCTGGCTCGCGATGCGTGAGGCTTCTGCCCGCTGGCGGGCGACGTCCGCGTTGTAGCGCAGGTTGGTCTGCAGCCCCATCAATGCCAAGATGCCCAGCGACATCACGACCAGACAGATCAGCGCTTCGATCAGCGTAACTCCGGGGCGACGGAGTGTTTGTGCTGTCGACGGGCGAAGCCGCACTAAAGTCTTGCCGACGTCGGCTAAGGGCAAGCGAAGCACGCTGCCGTTTTTCGGAAATGGGGGGGTCATTCGGTGCCTCCGCGGTTCCAGCCGGCCGGAATGCGAACGAAGGAGCCGTAGGTGTCCTTCATCAGTCTGAGCACAGCGCTGTCGTAGGCTGCGCTCAGCGTGCCGCTGACTGTGAGGTCCTGCGCCGCAACCAGCGCTCCACGGAGGCTGCCGCTAGATGCAGACCATACGATGTCGTGGGCATAGGCTAATCCCACTAAGTCCATGCTGGCGGATATGGTCAGCGTGCCGCTGACGATCAGCAGCATTGGCCTAGCCGACGTGCCAACGATGCTGGTCGGGCTACTGTCCAGCGTCAAATCGCCATCAACATAAATCGGCCGACCAGCGTTCTGTCCGGTCCATTGGGTCGTGGTCAGATCCGAGAGGTTGCAACCTCCGTTGCACGACAGGCGGACTACCGCCGGCTGTCGCTTGTACAATGATTGGTCCATCGCGAAAAAGCGGCGGAAGAAGCAGTTTCCAGATTGGCAACCGCTGCCGTTCGGATTCTCGGTGTACTGCTGAGTCAGGGCTGCCGTATCCGGTGGCACAATAACTCGGCTGTCATTTGTCGACGTGCTGCCGGCCGGCCCCGATACGGTCGGCACCGTGCCAGAAGGCCAAGTTGCTGCGCCGCCCGTCTGGATACCGATGCCTGTGGTCGGGTCAGTATTGGCGATGTGGAGCGCGGTGGCACTGGACGCGTCCAGATAGCGGCCAGTGGTAATGGTTGCCGCGGGGACGGCCGGTAGTGCTTTGACCAGTCCCAAGTGAGCACGCACGTCGACGATCGCATCTGTCGCCGGATGGTCGACATTCGCAAGGCAACCTTGGCTCGCCGTGCCTGCATTAGCGCAGCCGCGGACCTGGATCGTGACGGTTCCTGCGCGGGTCTCGGCACTTCCGGCTGCGACGGGCGCGTCATAGTTGACGCGGAAGGCTGCGCTGTTGTCATCGCCGGCAAGCGGATTCAGGCCTAGGTTCCCAGCATTGGGGCAGATACAACTGAGCTCGCCACTGGATACTAACCTGCATCCTGCGTAATATTTGTTGGACAAACTAGTGATTGATCGCGCGACGTAGTCGTATCCGTTGGTCTCACTATTGCGCAGCAAATAACGCGAGCGAAAATCACCAAGAGATGCGTCCGTCGTCGGCTGACACCGTGTGTCGATGGCGCCGCTGTTGAGCATCGCGGAAACCCAGTCGACTGCACTGTCAGCGGCTTGCGCTGCACGCTCCGAGCGTACCGAGCCTGACGATATGCGCTGCTCAATTATTATGTTGCGATTGGCATAGGTGGCGACTAAAGCCAATACAAGGAAAAGGCCCATCACTACGACCAAAGCAGCCAGCCCGCAGGCCGGCCGGGTTGTCTGGTTTAAGCGCTTGCGGTGAGCACATCTCATGAGCAAGCACCCTCGCGGATCAGGTTGTTTCGCAAGCGTACATCGGTACCAACCGAGCGCCTCACCTGTGTGTCATGTACAGCTTCTGCCTCGATTTCAATGGTTGCTGTGCGCTGGCACAAACGCAGCACGCCTCCAGTCGGTCCACGCGGTGGCCAGTTGGTTATGTCGGAGCCTTTGGGAAGATCACTTTCTGTGTATACGACCTGAACCGAGAACCGCGTTACATTGATGATGGATGGGTCGGTCAGCGCCTGCCAAGTGTCGTTTAGCTTCATCTGCAGCACACCGACTCCGCTTGTGCTTACTCTGCGGAAACCTGTGCGCTCGTTTTGATCCAGTGTGCCATTCTCGGTGTAGGATGGAGCTGGTTTTTCATCGTCACGGGAGAATGAGTATTCGATTGACATGTCACCGGCCGTGCCCGAGATGATGATATTTTTGTAAGGGTTGGCTAGCAAATCGGCCAATTCGCTACTTGATGGATTGACCGTTCGCGGCGAAGCAGCCCAATAGCCAGCGCGCCGTAGGTCTCGCACGATCAAATCCATTGTCACGCGCAGATCTTGCTGCACCTGGGCCTCCAACAGCAGTCTGCGGTGATCTGCCAGTTGGGATGTCGACACAATGACTGCGCTGGCCAGAATCACCAAGCCGAGCGTGATGCCGATCATCATTTCGACCAGCGACATGCCGCGGAACGGTCGGGGTGCCATGCTGGCGAGGAAATATTCAGTCATGTACACGCCCCATAGGTGGGGTGAAGCACTGGCTGGCCGGTCGTACGGATCTCGCAGATGACAGGCAGGCCGGTTGGTCCGACGTCCACCCGCAGTGATCCGCCGCGGCTCGAGGAAATGATCGAGCTCATCATGATCGAATTCGCTCCGATCGGATAAGGCAGGGCCGTCAGTTCGTCAAAGCGCAGGAAGCTGTCCGTGCCGGCGCTGGCGATGGTCACGCCATCGGCGGTTGGCAGCCGGATCATCCGCAGCATTTCAGGCTGCACGGTGTAGAGCGCGATCGTGCTGCAGAGGTTGGTGGCCCGACCGCAATCGCAGGTTGTCTGGTGGTTGGCTATGTAAACGCCCGCACAGCTGAAGCCCGTGCCACTGCTGATCCCGAGAAAGACGCGCAGTGCGCGCTGTGGTGATTGCAGTTGCAACGCACGTGCGTACCGTACCGTCGTCGCGAATTCCTGCGCCGTGCCGTCGACCCGCTTCCGCGCCAGATAGGTGGCGATGGATGGGGCCGACACGGCCGCCAGCACGCCGAAAAGGGCCACGACCAGCAGCAGTTCGATGAGGGTCAGGCCTCGTGGGCGGTCTTCGCGCCGATCTGCCTGCCCCTGGATCCGGGATGTTGGGGTCCTTGGCATCACTTCACCCAGCAGATGTCCGGGCTGTTGGCGGTACCGCTGGCGTTGGTCGACGTGTAGCTGGGAATGCCCCCGCCGCTCATGGTCACACGCAGCGAGCGGCAATTCGTGTCCGCGTACTGGCTGCTGTCAGACCGTGCCTGCGCAACTGCCGTATATCCACTCGATGTCGCAGATCCGCTGGTGATGCTGATGTCGTAATGTCCGTTCAGCTCCCCCGGAGGGGGGGGCGACTGCGTCGGGGCACCGGTCAAGGTCGCGATGTCGTCGTGGTATGTGGTGTGGTTGCCCCGCCAGCGCTCCTGGGCCTGCATGACCTGGGTCAGTGCGGCCATCGCGTCGGCGCGGCGGCTCTTGCGGATCGCGCCGGTGAAGGAGGGGTAGGCGATCGCGGAGATGATGCCCACCACCACGACTGCGATGAGCAGTTCAAGCAGCGTGACGCCGTGCGGGATCGATCTGACGATGGGCCGCAGGGCGTCCGTGGTGCGGTGGGGGCGGATGGCATGGGCGAGCATGCCTTCGATTATCGGCGGGGCGACGCGGCCTCGTTGCCGGGGGGCCTGACCGCTCGTCGGTGACTCAGTGCCGTTGGTCGTGCAGTTCGAGTCAGCCGTGGTTCGGCAGCTTTGTCGACGGGCATCGAACTGCCGGGGGCGATTCCGCGATCGCCGGGCACGCCAATGCTCAGGCGCAAGTACTCCACCCCGGCAGCGGCGTCACCGCGCACCCGCGCACCCGGCCGAGGATGTTGATGATCTTGCGCACGCGCAAGCCTTGCCGGGAGCGGATCTCGAAGGTGGCCGTCGGCGTCACCGTGCCATGGTCCGGGGCGAAGATCAGGGTCCGGTTCACGGTCGTGACGGTGGCGCCGGCCTCGGCAAGGCGGGTGCTGCTGGCCTGCAGCAGGCGCGCGGGTGCATCGCAGGCTGCCGGCGCTCCGGTCGTGGGATCGGCGCAGCGGCAGGCCTGTGGATCACCGGTGTGCGTCAGCGTGCAGTGGCCGCCACCGCCGGTCAATGCCCTCAGGGTCAGGCGCACGGGGGTGTCGAGCGCGATGGCGGTCTGGCGCGCCATGCGCAGTTGCTGGTCGAGTTCGCCGGCGACGACCTGCACTGCTTGGCGGTCACGGATGGCGTCGATTCTCGGCAGTGCCTGACTGACCAGCAGCGCCGAACAGCACAAGCTGGCGTAGATCTCGATGCTGCCCAGGCCGCGGGCCGCTTTCTTCCCGTGCCGGTCGAGCGCGCCGGCTGCGCGGCAGCGGATTGCGGTGTTCAGCTCCATCGGGCGCTCCTGTCGGTCCGGGATGACCAGACTCTAGGCAGCGCCCCTGCACGTGTCGTCACCCTTCAGCGGGCGCCGCGGCGGTCCCGAGGAGGGCCCCCGTTCGCGGGGGATCGGCGGGATCAGATGTCCCGGATCAGCTGTCGGAACTCGTCGACGTCCTCGAAGCTGCGGTAGACCGAGGCGAAGCGCACGTAGGCGACCTTGTCGATGCGCTTGAGTTCGCGCATCACGTGCTCGCCGAGGCGGGCGCTGGCGATCTCACGCACGCCGCTGGCCATCAGCTTTTCCTGGATGCGGTCGAGCGCGGCGTCGACCTGCTCGACGCTGACCGGGCGCTTGCGCAGCGCCAGCATCATCGAGGCGCGCAGTTTGGACAGGTCGAGATCGACCCGCGAGCCGTCCTTCTTGACGACGGCCGGCAGGGCCACCTCGGGCCGTTCATAGGTGGTGTAGCGCTTGTCGCAGGTCAGGCACTTGCGACGCCGGCGCACCACGTCGCCTTCATCGGATTCGCGGGTCTCGACGACCTGGCTCTCGCGGTGGCCGCAGTAGGGGCAGCGCATCGGGCTGTGTGGGGGCGGTCGGCGCTGCGGCCGTCAGGCTGCCGCGCACGAGGGGCGGACACGGGGTCTCGCGGGGACGCGGACCGCCGCCACACGCCTGCGGCGCATCGGCGGGGTCCGCGCGGGTGGGTCAGCGGTAGACCGGGAAGTCGCGCGTCAGCTGGGCGACATCGGCCTTGACACGTTCGAGGACGGCCGCGTCATTCGGCGCTTCCAGCACGTCGGCGATCAGGTTGGCGACCTTGCGCGACTGCTCTTCCTTGAAGCCGCGGGTGGTCATCGCCGGCGAGCCCAGGCGGATGCCGCTGGTGACCATCGGCTTCTGCGGGTCGTTGGGGATGCCGTTCTTGTTGCAGGTCATGTGGGCACGGCCCAGCAGCGCCTCGGCTTCCTTGCCGGTCAGGCCCTTGGGGCGCAGATCGACCAGCATGACGTGGCTCTCGGTGCGGCCGCTGACGATGCGCAGGCCGCGCTGGGTCAGGGTCTCGGCCATCACGGCGGCGTTCTTGACGACCTGCTCCTGGTAGGCCTTGAACTCGGGGCTCAGGGCTTCCTGGAAAGCCACGGCCTTGCCGGCGATCACGTGCATCAGCGGGCCACCCTGGATGCCGGGGAAGATCGCGCTGTTGATCTTCTTGGCGACGTCCTCGCCGCGCATCAGGATCAGGCCGCCGCGCGGGCCGCGCAGGGTCTTGTGCGTGGTGGTGGTGACGACGTCGGCGTGCGGCACCGGGTTCGGGTAGACGCCGGCGGCGATCAGGCCGGCGTAGTGCGCCATGTCGACCATGAAGTAGGCGCCGACGGCCTTGGCCACCTTGGCGAAGCGCTCGAAGTCGATGCGCAGCGCGAAGGCCGAGGCGCCCGCGATGATGAGCTTCGGCTTGTGCTCGTGGGCCAGACGCTCCATCGCGTCGTAGTCGATGTCTTCCTGGGCGTTCAGGCCGTAGGAGACGACCTTGAACCACTTGCCCGACATGTTCAGCGGCATGCCGTGCGTCAGGTGGCCGCCTTCGGCCAGGCTCAGGCCCATGATCGTGTCGCCGGGCTGCAGCAGGCCGAAGAACACGGCCTGGTTGGCCTGCGAGCCGCTGTTGGGCTGGACGTTGGCGTACTCGGCACCGAACAGCTGCTTGGCGCGGTCGATGGCCAGCTGCTCGACGACGTCGACATGCTCGCAGCCGCCGTAGTAGCGCTTGCCCGGGTAGCCTTC
>JBEGRT010000165.1:0-4156 GCA_041180305.1 Pseudomonadota bacterium | reverse complement strand
CTTGTTCGCGCACCGTGGCCAGTTCGGCCTGCTGGGCGTCGATGTCGGCCAGCAGCTTGCGGTCGTGCGCTTGCAGATCGGCCCATTCGGCGGCGAGCTGCTGGGTCACGGTGGCCTGTCGGGCCGCATCGTCCAGACGCTGATCGGCCTTGAGCGCAGGCGGTTTGCCTTGATTGAAGGCCTCGATCAGGGCCGCCGTGCGCCAGGCCTCAGACAGCGCCGCCATGCGGTCTTCCGACACGCGGCTGCGATCGGCGCGGGCCATGGTGGGGTCGAGCTCGATCAGCACCTGACCGGCCTTGACCTTGGTGCCGTCGTCGACATGGATGGCGCGCACCACGCTGGTTTCCAGCGGCTGAACCTGCTTGGTGCCATCGCTGACCACGATGCGCCCCTGGGCCACAGCGACCACATCGAGCGACCCCACGCAGGCCCACAGCAAGGCGCCACCGGCCAGGGCCATGATGGCGTACATGGCACGACGCGGTGCCGGGTGGGGCGGTGTGGCCTGCAGGCTCAGGGCTGCAGGCAGGAAGGCGGCTTCATCGGCCAGGCGGGCGGGGCCGTCCAGCTCCAGCCGGTGGGCCCAGACCGTGGCGCCAATCTGCCGGTAACGGGCCAGCAGTTCGGTGAAAGGGTGGCGGGGTGTGGCGACAGGCGCGGTGTGGGCTGCGCTCATGCGGCACCTCCGGGAGTGGGTTGACCGTCATCGGGCTGACCGCCTTGCTGCATGCGCCACAGGTAGGCATACAGGCCACGCGGATTCTTCACGAGCTCGTCGTGGCTGCCGGCTTCGATGATGCGGCCACGGTCCATCGCGATGATGCGGTGGGCATGGCGCACCGCGCTCAGGCGGTGGGCGATGATCAGCACGGTGCGGCCCTTGCAGATGGCTGCCATGTTGCGCTGGATGATGGCTTCGGATTCGTAGTCGAGTGCGCTGGTGGCTTCGTCGAAGATCAGGATGCGGGGGTTGCTGAACAGGGCCCGCGCAATGGCAATGCGCTGGCGCTGGCCACCGCTGAGCGAGGCGCCCTGCTCGCCCACCACCGTGTCGTAACCCTCGGGCAGTTCGCTGATGAACTCGTGGGCACCCGCCATCTGCGCGGCCCGCATGATGGCTTCCAGCGGCGCGGCCGGGTCGGCAATGGCGATGTTCTCGCGCACGCTGCGGTTGAACAGGAAGTTGTCCTGCAGCACCACGCCCACCTGGCGGCGCAGCTGGGCCGCATCGACCAGGCCGATGTCGATGCCATCGACCAGCACACGGCCCTGCTCGGGCACGTACAGTCGCTGCACCAGCTTGGTCAGCGTGCTCTTGCCCGAACCGCTGCGGCCCACGATGCCCAGCACCTCGCCGGGGCGGATATCCAGGCCGACACCGTGGAGCACGGGGGCGGCTTCGGGGCGATAGCGGAAAGTGACCTGATCCAGCGTGATGCGGCCCTTGAGCGGCGGCAGCTGCGCGGCCTGGCTGGGCGGCACCTCGGTGCGGGCGTTGAGGATGTCGCCCAGGCGGGCCATGGAAATGCCTGTTTGCTGGAAATCGGTCCAGAGCTGGGCCATGCGCATGATGGGCTGGGCCACGCGCCCGGCAAACATGTTGAAGGCCACGAACTGACCGACTGTCAGCTCGTGGTCCATCACCAGCTTGGCGCCATACCAGAGCGTGGCGGCATTCACCAGCTTGCCGATCAGGTTGATGCCCTCATGTGCCCAGGTGGCCAGGTTCTGCGTCTTGAAGCTGGCAGACACATAAGCGGCCAGCTGGTTGTCCCAGCGGCGGGCCATGGCGGGCTCGAGCGCATTGGCCTTCACGGTCTGGATGCCAGTGACGGTTTCCACCAGCAAGGCCTGGTTTTCGGCACCACGGGCGAACTTTTCATTCAGGCGACCGCGCAGCACCGGCACCACGCCCAGGGTGAGCAGGGCATACAGCGGCAGGCTCATCAGCACGATGCCCGTGAGCGGCGCGCTGTAGGCGAACATCACGGCGATGAACAGCACCGAAAACACCACGTCCAGCACCAGGGTCAGGGCCTGCCCGGTGAGGAAGCTGCGGATGTTTTCCAGCTCACGCACGCGCGCCACGGAATCGCCCACCCGGCGGGCCTGGAAATAGGCCAGCGGCAGCTTGAGCAGGTGCTGGAACAGGCGCGAGCCCAGTTCCACGTCGATGCGGCTGGTGGTGTGGCTGAACACGTAAGAGCGCAAGCCGGTGAGCAGGCTCTCGAACACCACCACCAGCACCAGGCCGATCACCAGCACGTCGAGCGTGTTCAGGCCGCGGTGCACCAGCACCTTGTCCATCACGACCTGGAAGAACAAGGGGCTGACCAGGGCGAACACCTGCAGCACCATGGACACCAGCAGCACCTCGCCCAGCAACTTGCGGTAGCGCACGATGCTGGGGATGAACCAGCTGAAATCGAACTGGGCCAGGGCCCCGGCCAGCGATGCGCGGCTGGTGGCCAGCAGCAATTCACCCTGGCCTTGAGGGGCCCACTGGGCAGCAAAAGCCTCCATGGGCTCGATGGTGGGGCGGCCGCCGCCCTCGGCGCTCACGTCCTGGAACAGCACGCGCTGGCCATCGCACTGCGCCAGCAAGACCCAACGGGTGCTGCCATCAGCCGCGTGCAGGCGAGCCAGGGCCGGCAAGGCGGCCAGGCTGAGGCGATCGGCCGTGGTGCGCGAGATCTTGGCCTTCAGGCCCACGCTTTGGGCGGCACGCAGCAGGTCGGCGTCGGCCAAAGTCTCGGCAGGGCCCAGACCCAGTTGGTGGCGCAATTGGGCCGGATCGGCCGTGAGGTGGTGCAGGCGGGCCAGCAGGCTCAGGGCCAGCAAGCCATCGTCGGCCGGGACCTGTGCCGCATCGGTATGCGCGGCCAAGTCTGGCGACGGCTGCTCCGGCTGGATGACAGACGACATGTTGTTGGATCTCCCTGCATCTGATTGTCCGGTGATCCGGGTTCATGGCGCCTCGTGGAAAGTGCTTCGCCCTTTCAGGGGGGCACCTGCCATTGATGTGCCGCAAAACGCGGCAGGGCAAGCCATCGCAAGATGGATCCCAAGGATCCACCACTCGACAGGAGACACCCGATGGTCGTTGACAACCACCCCCTCGCCCGCGACTTCCCCGAGCACAAGGACCGCATCCATGCGCTCAAGACCCAGAACAGCCATTTCGCCCGCCTGAATGCCGACTACGAAGCCGTGGACAAGGCCGTGATCCGACTGGAAACCGGCGTGGAACACGGTTCAGACGCCGAACTGGAAACCCGCAAGCGCCAGCGTGTGGCCCTGAAGGACGAGCTGTACGCCATGCTGCAAAACGCCGTCTGACCCAGCGCCACCGCATCACAAAATTTCCCAGGGAGGGAGATTGCCGCCCCGCGCCTGGCTGACCGGCCAGGCCACCGGTGCCCCAAGGCCTGCCGCCACAAGCGTCAGGCCTTTCGCTTGTTGAAGCCACGTCCGGGCGGCCTGCCCCGGTAAAATCCCGGGATGACCGCCTCCGCCCTGCCCCCGTCCTCGCCCAACGCCTCTGCCGCCGTCCCCCCCATGCGCCTGTCCGGCCTGGAGCCGGTGCTGATCGGCCAGGGCTCGCTGTTCGTCAACGTGGGCGAACGCACCAACGTGACGGGCTCGAAGGCCTTCGCGCGCATGATCCTGGAGGGCCGCTTCGAAGACGCCCTGTCGGTGGCCCGCCAGCAGGTGGAAAACGGCGCCCAGGTCATCGACATCAACATGGACGAGGCCATGCTCGACAGCAAGGCCGCCATGGTGCGCTTCCTGAACCTGATCGCCGGTGAGCCGGAAATCGCCCGCGTGCCCATCATGATCGACTCGTCCAAGTGGGACGTGATCGAAGCGGGCCTCAAGTGCATCCAGGGCAAGGGCATCGTCAACTCCATCTCGCTGAAGGAGGGTGAAGAGCCCTTCAAACACCAGGCCCGCCTGATCAAGCGCTACGGTGCCGCCACCGTGGTCATGGCCTTCGACGAAGTGGGCCAGGCCGACACCTACCAGCGCAAGGTCGAGATCTGCGAACGCGCCTACCGCATCCTGGTCGATGAAATCGGCTTCGCGCCCGAAGACATCATCTTCGACCCCAACATCTTCGCCATCGCAACCGGCATCGAGGAGCACAACAACT
>JBEGRT010000164.1:0-6157 GCA_041180305.1 Pseudomonadota bacterium | reverse complement strand
GCAGCAAGTGCACCCGCGGTTTGTGCGCCGACCGGGGCCCAGTTGCCGGTGGCGCTCAGGGTGGCATCGGGCGAAGCCAGCTTGAGCTTCGACAAGCGCCATTCGGTCAGTGTGGTGCCATTGAGCGGCCGGTTGAGGGCCTCGACTTCCAGGCGCCCCAGGGGCAGGCCGCGCCATTCGAACTGGTCGATGACCAGATCGAGTGCGGGCACGCTGGGGCTTTCTTCGCCCATGAGCTGGCGTGCACCCTGGCGTTCGAGCTGGTCGGCTTCCGTGGCCGGAATCGACAGTCGGCTCAGGCGAGCGACCACCTTGCGACCGTTGGGCTCAGTGCGCACATCCACGGTGCCGGCCATCAGCGGGGCTTCGACCTGCGCACGCCACTGGCGCGGCGCCGGTTGGCTCAGGGCCACCGACATGTCCTTGAAGTGCCGCTGCTTCCACACCAGATCGGCCACGCGGAACTGGATGCTGGAGGGCAGCTGGTCGGCCAGGCTGTCGGCGGCGCCAGCCCCGGGTGCGGTGGTCGCATTGGGGTCTTGCAGGCCTTCGACCACTTGCTGCCAGGCGTCCAGGTCGAGGGTGGGCAGCTGGGCTCGAGCGATCACACGGTCGGTGAATCCGCCGGCCCCCGAGGTGGTGCCCATCAGCACGGTGCCTTGCCGAACTTTCAAGTGGCCATCGACCAGTTCGCGCCGGTAATCAACGCTGAGCGCCTGCGGGGCGCCCAGGTCCACGCTGATGTGGTCGCCTTCACCATGGCCGCTTTCGCTGCGGTGGGTGATCTTCAGCGGCCACGCGTCTGAGGCGGCCTTGTTGAACGGCGCCGGCAGCGTCAGGCCCAGACCCTGCAGGCTGCTGGTGACTTGCAGTTCCGGGCGAAGGCTGCTGCCCTTGCCAGTGGAGCCTGTGGCCGATGTGTTCTTGCTTCGCGCCAGAGCGACCGACACGGTCAGCGGTGTCTGCCCGTTCATGTGGCGGGCCAGGCGCGCCAGCACCGGCCAGTCGGTGGCGTTGCGCAGGCCGTCGGCCGTGAGCATGCCGCTGGCGGTGAACCGGGGCACGCCCTGCGCATCGCGTTCGCCCGACAGGCGGATGTCCTGGCCCAGCACGCGTGTCTGGGTCTGCACCTTGATGCTGTCTTGCGTGAACAGCACCTGCCCGCGCGCCTGGCTCAGCCAGGGCATGCCCGCAGACAGGCGCAGCGCCGCCTGATCTTTGTCCTGCAGGGTGACTGCACCCTTCACCGTGGCCTTGGCCACCTGTGCCAGAGGGATGTCGAGGGCCAGATCCAGTCGGGCGTCGCCCCGGCCCTGAGCCTGTTGCAGCAGCTGCTCGGTCCAGGTGCCCACGGGCGATGTGTTCACGTAGTGCAGCAGGTCATCGAGCGGGCCCTGGCCCTTGCCTTCGATGCGCAGCACCGGCTCGTGGGCGGCCAGATCGTCGATCACGCCCTTCACGCTCTGCAGCCTGAAGTTGCCAGACCCCACGCCCTGCAGCACGGCCGTGGCGTTTTCGATGCGCATCGATTGACCTTCGAAAATCAGCTGCCCATTGAGCTTGCTGAACATCGGCCAGTAGGGCGTACCGGCCTGGCCTGGGGTGCCGTGGCCGGCCAGGGGCACGTAGTCGAGCGTGACATCCTGCAAGGGCACGTGCACATGGAAGTGGCCGCCCTGGTCCTTGGGGAAAGGGAAGTGCCAGAGGTCGCCGCGCAGGGCGAACTGCACCTGGCTGGCATGGCCTTCGCGCACGGCATCGCGCACGTAGTGCCGTGCGTCGGCCAGGATGCTGGACGGCAGGTAACGCCACACCCGGTCGCCCCTGGCGCGCGTCAACATGCCTTGCAGGGTCATGCGACCGGGGTAACGGCCTTCGGCGCCCATGCCTTCGCCCGGGCCGGTTTCCCAGCGGGCGCTCACGGTGCCTTCGGCATCGTCGTTGGCGAAGCTGGCGTCCTTCACGTCCACGGCCAGCATCGGGGGCTTGCCGTCGCGCGGGGTGATGGTCCAGGCCACCTGGGCCTTGAGTTGCTGCACCGGGATGCGGGGCTCGTCGAACACGCCGGGGAATTCCAGCCAGCCTTGCTGGATGTCGGCCGAGGCCTGACCGCCACCCTGGTGGGCCTGGAAGTTCAAGTTGGCACCCGACAGGCCTGGGTAGCCGGCGGCATCCCAGGCAGCACCCAGCAGTTGCCCCTGCAGCTGATACGTGCGTGGTGCCAGCGCCGGGCCTTCCCAGCGCAGCGCCAGTTTGCGGGCGATGCCGTGTGGTGCCAGGGCCTGAAGTTGTTCGCGCAGGGCGGTTGACAGCGGCAGGCGGTCGGCCAGCCGCGCCAGGATGGCCACGTCCAGGTGGTCGATGTCGAGCTGCCCGTCGAGGGTGCGCTCCCACGATTCACCTTGCAGCTCAGGCAGCAGGGCGGCCGGGCCCTGGTCGTCCGGGCGTGGGGCCGCGGCCGGATGGCGCCACTGAAGCCGGGCCTGGCTGGCCGGCCAGGTCAGGCCATCGTCGGTCTGGAAGGTCAGGTCGCGCCAGGCCAGCAGGGTGCGGGTGGGTTCGTGCTGGGCCTCGATGTGCCCGTCGATGCGCCGAAAGCCCAGGGTGGGCAAATCGCGCGCCAGTTTCAGGCTCACGTCGGTGATGGCCACATCCAGGCCCACCTGGCGGGGCTGGCCCTGCACCACATCCAGCGCGAGTTTCAAGGCCCCGCGGCCGCCTTGCAGGTCAAAGGGCAGGTGGGTGTGGTGCCTCAGCGATTGCACATCCACCTGCGGCAAGGACAGGCTGGCGCGGCCCGACCAGTTCCGCCAGTCACTCGGTGCCGAGGGGCTGCCGATCCAGTCCGACCACCAGTGGGGCTCGCTGGTGGCCACATCGCCGCGCATCCACAACGGCTGGGTCACGCGCGCTTCGAAGGTCGCGCGCTGGCCGAATTCCGCGGGGGGCGTGGCCGACAGGGCCCACTCGTGGCTGCGGCGGATCAGGTTGCTGCGGTTGCGCATGCTCAGATCGACCTGTTCCAGCGCCAGGGGCGGGGCCTTTCGCCATTCGTCGTGCCACTGGATGCGGCCTTGTTCGATGCGCAGCAGGCGCTGGGTCAGCAGCCAGTCCAGCAGGGGGCGGCCATCGCCCTGGCGGCCTTGGTTCAGGTCAATCACCTGGCCAGCGACATGCAGACGGCCCTGAGGGTCACGGCGGATGTTCAGGCTGGGCCGCACCAGGGTGAGTTCGTCAAACTGCAGATCCCGCTGCCACAGCGCGCGTGGCGTGAAGGTGCCGGTCGACAGCCGCACCACCACCCTGGGCAGGCGCAGGGCCGGCTGCCCGTTGGTGTCCGACAGCACCACATCGTCCAGGGTGAATTCAGGCACCCAGCCCCGCGCCGCGCCGCGGATCTGGCCGATGCTCAGGGAGATCCCCAGACGCTCGGAGGCCTGTTGTGCGATCGGTTCACGCCACTGCCCGATTTTGGGCACAATCTGATGAAGCAGGATCCACCACCCGCCCACCAGCAAGGCTGCGGCCACGCCGGCGGCGATCAGGGTCCAGCGAGCCAGTCCCCTGACCAGGCTGGCAGAGCGTGGCCCACGGTGGCCCGTGGTGTCCGGCCGGGTCAGGTGGTGTTCGGATGGGGTAGGGGACATGAAACAGCGCGATCGATCGTCGGGCCCTGGTGCACGACAGCCGCATGGCCACTGGGGACCATCACGGTGCGAACGCCCGACAACCTTCTACCCTAGCACACGCCCTTTGCCGGTTCATGTCTGATCTCTCTCCTGCAACCGGCCCTCAGGCCCCTGGCCCTGCGGCACCGGCAGATCATTCCCGTTATGTGCAACGCATCCGGCGTCGCTATGACACGGAGCGCGCGTGGTTTGCCGACCACCACCCGGGCGTGCCGCTGGCGGCGCCCCTGCAGGCCCTGATCGATCACTTGCTGGCGGGTGGGCGGCCTTTGGCCTCGGCCCTGCGCGTGGCGCGGCAGCTGGTGCTGGAGCGCCTGGCCACCCTCGATGTCGAAGAACACGCGGCCCTGGCCGATGTCACCGCGGCCATGACCCAGCTGGCCGAGGTCACCCTCGACCGCGCCTTGAAGGCCGCCCAGGCCGAGTTCGATGAGCGCCATGGCGCCCCCATCGCCCCGCAGGGGCGGCGGGTCGACCTCTGGGTGGTGGGCATGGGCAAGCTGGGCGGGCGCGAGCTGAACGTCTCGTCCGACATCGACCTCATCTATGTGTACGAAGACGACGGCACGACCACGGGCGTGGACGATGGCCGAGGCGGCCTGAGTGGCCAGATTTCCATCCACGAATACTTCAGCCACGTCGTCAAGCGCCTGTACGCCTTGATCGGCGACACCACCGAAGACGGCTTCGTGTTCCGGGTGGACCTGGCCCTGCGGCCCAACGGCAACTCCGGCCCGGCGGTCGTCAGCCTGGCCATGCTGGAAGAGTATTTCCTCACCCAGGGCCGCGAATGGGAACGCTTCGCCTGGCTCAAGAGCCGTGTGGTGGCCCCGGCCGAAGCCATGCCCGGGGGCAGCCGCCGCAGTGCTTCCCTGGCCCTGCGCGATGTGGTCATTCCCTTCGTGTTCCGCCGCTACCTGGATTACGGGGTGTTCGAGGCGCTGCGCCAGCTGCACCGCAAGATCCGTGACGAGGCCACCCGACGCGCTGCAGGCCGCCCCGAGCGCGCCAACGACGTCAAGCTCTCGCGCGGGGGCATCCGCGAGATCGAATTCACCGTGCAGCTGCTGCAGGTGGTGCGCGGCGGGCAGTTCCCGGAAATCCGCACCCGCTCCACGCTCAAGGCCCTCAAGCGCCTGGCCGCGCGGGGCCTGATCCCGGCCGACACGGCCCAGCGCCTGGCCAACTGCTATGTGCTGCTGCGTCGCATCGAACACCGCATCCAGTACCTGGACGACCAGCAGACCCACCTGCTGCCCACCCAGCCGCCTGACCTGGCCTGGATCGCGGCCAGCCTGGGCCTGGACGACACGCCCGAACTGCTCGGCCAGCGCACCGAAGATTGCGACACCGGCGCCTGTCAGCTCATGTCGGCGCTGTGCCAGGTGCGCGAATTCGTGGCCACCGAGTTCGATGCCCTGTTGCACGACGGCCGTTCGCCTGGGCAGGGGCCCTGCCGGGGTGGGGGCTGTGGTGGCCCGCCTCGCCCGGTCGACAGCGAAGAGTTCCTGGCCCACCTGCCGCCGGCCATTGGCAGCCACGTGCACCAGTTCGTGCAGCAGCCCAAGGTGGCCATGCTGTCCGATGCCGCCAAGCTGCGGCTGGCCAAGCTGATCGGGCGCGCCACCCAGATCGCCCTGAGCGAATCCACCGGGGAAGACGGCGCCATGCTGGGTGAAGGCGCCGTGCTGCGCTTCGTCGACTGGCTCAACCCCTTGCTGCGCCGCGACAGCTACCTGTCGATGCTGGCCGAGCGGCCGGAGGTGTTGCGCCGCCTGCTGCGCCTGCTGGGCCTGGCCCGCTGGCCCATGCGCTACCTGATGCAGCACCCGGGCGTGATCGACGAGCTGGCCGACCCCCGCCTGATGGAGGGGCGCTTCGACCGCGCCACCTTCATCCGCGAGCTGTCCGAGCGCCACAGCGCCTGGCAGCGCACCGACCAGGCCGACGAGGAAGCCTTGCTCGACACCCTGCGTCGCGCCCACCACGCCGAGGTCTTCCGCACCCTGGTGCGCGACGTCGAAGGCCTGATCACCGTCGAGCAGGTGGCCGATGACCTCTCGGCCCTGGCCGATGCAACCCTCGAGATGGCCATCCGCTGGGCCTGGTCGCACCTGCAACTTCGCCCCGGAAAGATGGCTTCGTGGTGCGTGGGCCGTGCGCCTCACTTCGCCGTGATCGCCTACGGCAAGCTGGGCGGCAAGGAGCTGGGCTACGGCAGCGACCTCGACCTGGTCTTCGTCTACGACGACACCCTGGACGACGCCACCACCGATGCCTCGGCCAGCGGCCCCGATGCCCCCAGCCCGATCGACGCCTACATGGCCTTCGCCCGCAAGCTGGTCAACTGGCTGACCCTGCGCACCTCCACCGGCGAGCTGTTCGACATCGACACCGCCCTGCGGCCCAACGGCAACTCGGGGCTGCTCGTGTCGTCCTTCCATGCCTACGACGACTACCAGCGCCAG
>JBEGRT010000163.1:0-2953 GCA_041180305.1 Pseudomonadota bacterium | reverse complement strand
TGCTGGCCTCGGGCCTGGCCGCTTGCCTGTCTGCCGCCAGCGTTCACGCTCAAGGGGCGGGCCAGCAGCCCGCGGGCCCGGCCCGAGGGGTGGTGCAGCTCAGTGCCTCGGCCACGCAGGAGATCGCCCAGGACACCCTGGCCGTGACCCTGGGCGTCACGCGCGATGGCAGCCAGGCCACCGAGGTGCAGACGCAGCTCAAGCAGGTGCTCGATGGGGCCCTGGCCGAGGCCCGCCGTGCAGCCCGCCCGGGCCAGATTGACGTGCGCACCGGGGCTTTCTCGATGTACCCCCGCTACGACAGCAAGGGTCGCATCAACGGCTGGCAGGGCAGTGCGCAACTGCTGCTGGAAGGCCAGGACATGGTCGGCATCGGCCAGCTGGCGGGCAAGCTGTCGGCCAGCATGAATGTGCAGAACGTGGCCTATGGCCTGTCGCGCACGGCCCGCGAGGCGGCCGAATCGGCGCTGCTGGGGCAGGCCATTGGCCGCTGGCAGGCCAAGGCCCAGGATGTGGCCAAGGCGCTGGGGGGCAGCGGCTACAGCGTGGGCGAACTCAGCATCCAATCTGGCGAGCCGGGCTTCGATCAGGGCGTGCAGCCCATGATGCTGCGCTCGGCCAAGGCCGAGGTGATGGCCGATGCACCGCTGCCTGTGGCGCCCGGCAAGGGCCTGGTGTCGGTGTCGGTCAGCGGTTCGATGATCCTCAACCCGCGCTGAGGCGGGGCTCGACCCACTGGCCGTTCTGCAGCACCTCGCAGGGCCTGAAGTTCGCCTTGTAGGCCATCTTCGGGCTCTCGGGGATCCAGTAGCCCAGGTACACATGCGGCAGGCCCATGTCGCGGGCTTGCTGGATCTGCCACATCACGTTGTAGGTGCCGTAGCTGGCCTGCACCTGCGGGTCGTAGAAGGTGTAAACCGCCGACAGCCCGTCGTTCAGGATGTCGAGGATCGACACCATGCGCAAGGCACCAGGCTGGCCGTTGCTGTCGGTGGGCTCACGGAATTCCACCAGGCGTGAGTTCACGCGGCTTTGCAGCAGGAACTGGGTGTACTGGTCGATCGAGTCCTGGTCCATGCCCCCGCCACTGTGCCGTTGTGCCTGGTAGCGCAGGTACAGGCGGTAGTGCTCGGGCACGAAGCACAGGCGCATCACACGGGCTTCCAGGTGCTCGTGGGCCTTCCAGGCCCGGCGCTGGCTGCGGGTGGCCTCAAAACGCGCCACCGGAATGCGCATGGGCACACAGGCCTGGCAGCCGTCGCAGTAAGGGCGGTAGGTGAACATGCCACTGCGCCGAAAGCCATTGAGCACCAGGCCCGAATACACATCGGCATTGATGGCGTGGCTGGGGGTGGCCACCTGCGAGCGTGCCGTGCGGTCCGGCAGGTAGCTGCAGGCATAAGGCGCAGTGGCGTAGAACTGAAGCGACGCCAGGGGCAGGTCTTTGAGGTGGGTCACGCCGTCTCGATCAGATGGGACCAGATGGAATCATGATAGGTCCAATCCGAGGGCGCTGTCAGGTCCACCACCCGATGGAGGTGGGCCTCGAAGGCCTCGCGGCTCCAGGGGCGAGCGCCCATCGAGGCCAGGTGCGAGGTTTCCTGCTGGCAATCGATGGCCTCGATGCCGTGGGCGCGGCAGAACGCCACCAGCGCGGCCAGGGCGATCTTGGAGGCGTCGGTGCGCAGCGCGAACATCGATTCGCCGTAGAACATGCGCCCGAGGTTGATGCCGTACAGGCCGCCGACGAGTTCGCCGCCGACCCATGTTTCGAAGGAGTGCACCTGCCCTTGGCGATGCCAGTCGAGGTAGGCGAGCTGGATGCCGTCGACGATCCAGGTGCCGTCCTGCCCGGGGCGAGGGGTCTGGGCGCAGTGGCGGATCACTTGTGCGAAGGCCGTGTCGATGCGCACTTCGCACCCGGGCGTGCGCCTGAACTTCTGCACCGCCTTGCGCAGCGAGCGCGTGAGCCGGAAGTCGTCCACCGACAACACCATGCGTGGCGCAGTGCTCCACCACATGATGGGCTGCCCCGGGCCGAACCACGGGAAGATGCCCTGGCGGTAGGCCTGGCGAAGTCTGGGCACCGACAGGTCGCCCCCCGCGGCCAGCAGGCCCGGCGCGTCGGAGTCAGGCCCCAGCGCCTGACGGGTCGGGGGGAAGGGGTCTTGCTCGGTCAGCCATTCGATCATGGGCGCAAGCATAGAAAAAAAAGCCTGGTGGCAAGCCACCAGGCTAAGGTACGGTGAAAAGATTTCACTGGGTACCGAGGAGACAACTGGTACGTCCCGGCTGGCATCGGCACCTGCGCCAGCGCGGGATCAGGGGCTGATCAGGCGGTCTTGCGAGCCTTGGCAGCGGCCTGGCTGGCCTTGACCGCGGTGTTGGTCATGGCCTGGAAGTTGGCTTCGGCAACGTCAGCGGCTTGCTTGGCGGCCTTTTGCACGCTGTCGAACGCGTTGTTCGCAGCGGCCACAGCCGACTTCACCAGCACGACAGCGTTTTCAGTGCCGGCGGGCGCGTTCTTCACGGCGTTGTCGACCACGGTCATGAACTTCTTCTGGGCTTCGGCGACCTGGCCTTCAGCAACCTTGGTCACTTCGCCGCCGGTGGCCGTGGCGATGTCGTAAAGGTGGCGGTTGTAGGCGGCGATCTTCTCGGCCGAGGGCTGCAGCATGGCGCTGTGCAGGGCCACCAGTTCCTGGGCATCCTTGGCCGACAGCACGGCCTTGGCGTGCTCGGCGGCTTCTTCCAGGGTGGTCTTGGCGGTCTGAATGTTCAGCTCGACCAGCTTCTCGACGCCTTCGAAGGCCTTGGCACCCAGGCTGAACATGGTGTCCAGGTTGGCTTTGTGAGCGGCGAGCAGTTGTTCAGCAGTCAGCATGATCATCTCCGGTATGAGGGTTAGAGGTGTCGCGCGGCCCCGATCAACTCCACATCGGTTTGCTGCGCT
>JBEGRT010000162.1:0-6237 GCA_041180305.1 Pseudomonadota bacterium | reverse complement strand
GGGTCAAGGAGATCCGTGGCCAAGGCCTGATGCTGGGCATTGAGTTGGACCGCCCTTGCGGGGTGATCCTGACCCGCGCCATGGAAGCGGGCTTGCTGCTGTCGGTCACGGCCGACACCGTGGTGCGCCTGCTGCCGCCCCTGATCTTCACGAAGGCCGAGGCCGACGAATGCGTCGCGCTGCTGGCACCGATCGTGCGCACCTTCCTGGCCGAACAAGCCTGACCTGAACGCAGGCCGCCCACCGGTGGCCTGCCCTACCCCGAGCCCCACCATGAAGCCCGGCAACAGCCTCATCAAGCATTACCTGCAGTTCAAGGATCTGCGGGCCCCTGAGTACGCCTACCTGTTCGAACGCGCCGCCATCATCAAGAAGCGCTTCAAGAACTACGAGAAGTACCAGCCGCTGGCCGACCGCACGCTGGCCATGATCTTCGAGAAGGCCTCCACCCGCACCCGCGTGAGCTTCGAAGCGGGCATGTACCAGATGGGCGGCTCGGTGGTGCACCTGACCACCGATGGCAGCCAGCTGGGCCGCAGCGAGCCCATCGAGGACAGCGCCAAGGTGATCTCGCGCATGGTCGACATCGTGATGATCCGCACCTTCGAGCAGGCCAAGATCGCCAAGTTCGCGGCCAATTCGCGCGTGCCGGTCATCAACGGCCTGACCAACGAATACCACCCCTGCCAGATCCTGGCCGACATCTTCACCTACATCGAGCACCGCGGTTCGATCGAGGGCAAGGTGGTGGCCTGGGTGGGCGACGGCAACAACATGGCCAACACCTGGCTGCAGGCGGCCGAACTGCTGGGCTTCACGGTGCACGTGAGCACGCCCAGCGGCTACGAGATCGACCCCCAGGTGGCCGGCATCTCGAACAAGGATTGCTACAAGGTCTTCAAGGACCCGATGGACGCCTGCCGCGGCGCCAACCTGGTGACCACCGATGTGTGGACCAGCATGGGCTACGAGGCCGAGAACGAGGCCCGCAAGAAGGCCTTTGCCGACTGGTGTGTCGACGCCGACATGATGGCCGTGGCCAGCCCCGACGCCCTGTTCATGCACTGCCTGCCTGCCCACCGTGGCGAAGAGGTCGAGGCCGAGGTGATCGACGGGCCGCAGTCGGTGGTGTGGGACGAAGCCGAAAACCGCCTGCACGTGCAGAAGGCCCTGATGGAGTACCTGCTGCTGGGCCGCATCGGCTGACACCTTCGAGCGCAGCAACATCAAGGGGCCCCTCAGGGCCCCTTGTCACGTCAGGCGGCGCGGTGTTCAGCGCAGCGCCAGGCTGGGCAGGCGGAACTGCGAGACCGCATGGTGCAGCTCGTCGCTCATCTGCTGCAGGTTGTGCGCCACCGCCGAGGTCTGCTCGACCAGCGCGGCGTTCTGCTGGGTGGAGGCATCCAGGCGGTTGATGGCCAGGTTGATCTGGCCAATGCCATCGTTTTGCTCGCTGCTGGACGAGGAGATGTGGCTGATCAGCTCGGTCACCTGGCGCACCTGCTGCACGACCTGCCCGATGGTTTCGCCGGTGCTGCCCACCAGTTGCGAGCCGGAATCGACCTGCTCGACGCTGTCGGTGATGAGCTGCTTGATCTCTCGGGCGGCTTCGGCGCTGCGCTGGGCCAGGGTGCGCACTTCACCGGCCACCACCGCAAAACCGCGCCCCTGTTCACCGGCCCGGGCGGCTTCCACCGCGGCGTTCAGCGCCAGGATGTTGGTCTGGAAAGCAATGCCATCGATCACGCCGATGATGTCGGTGATCTTGCGGCTGGAGTTCTGGATGCCTGCCATGGTGTCGACCACGCGGTTGACGGCTGCACCGCCTTCGGTGGCCACTTCCGAGGCCTTCAGGGCCACCCCGTTGGCCTGGCGGGCACTGTCAGCGCTGGATCGGATGGTGCCGGCGATCTCTTCCACCGCGGCCGCCGTTTCCTGGATGCTGGAGGCCGCCTGTTCGGTGCGCATCTGCAGGTCGCTGTTGCCCTGCTGGATGGTCGACGAGGCCAGGCGGATGGTTTCTGCGGCGCGGTGCACCTCCTGCATCGCATCGCTGATGTGGGTGAGCGCGTCTTGCAGGCGGCGCCCGGCATCCGTGCGAGCGTTCATGCGTGCAGCCTCCAGGTCGACCTTGCCATCGGCCGACACCAGTTGTTCCACGGTCTGGGCGATTTCTTCACCCGCGCGGAAGTCAGACTGCGCACGCAAGGCCAGGAACAAAAGCACCGCCGTTTCAGCCACCACATACACAGCGTGCTCGACCACCTTGAGGAAGCCTGGCTCGGTGAAGCACATCGGGCCCCAGCCCCAGGCCTGCATGTAATTGAAGCTCAGGTGGTGCATGGCGATGGCGACAGCGCCCACCACCACCGGCAACACCTTGCGGTACACCACCAGGCAGGCCATGAAAGCGAACACTGCAAAGTGAGCTTCGTTGTGCCCCCGGGCCGAATGGATCAGCAAGGCCACGGTGGCCATGCCCAGGATCGGCATTGCCACCTGGCTGAGGGTGCGGCCACCCCCGGCGAGTGCCGCCGCGACGCTCAGCCCCAGGAGCAGGAACGCCAGGGTAGCCACCAGGCCGAAGTTGCCGTACGCGAAGGTGTAAGCCAACGCACCCAAGGCGGTCAGCCCAATGCCTGTGAGTACGACCTGATCGGCAGGCGCAATGCGTGGAGAAAGATCTGCTTGACTCATGTTCGTACAGCGTTCGTGAAGTGATTGTCTTGAGGGGTTTCGGACAAAGCCCCAAAAACTTTAAGGACATACCCCCAGGGGGTATCAGACATCAGAACCGGTAAGCGAGCCGTAACCCACCCCAGTGACGCCCGCGCACCATGATGGGCGCCGAGGCCTCCTTGAGCATCACGAACTGGCCTGCGCCCATGTCGCGACGGTAGGTCTGCAGCAGGAAGGGCCGCGTGTTGCGTGCCGAAGCCAGCCCGGTGCGGTCGTTGAAGATGCGGCGCCAGCGGGCGTTCGCGGTGTTCCACACCACATCACCCGGGCGCTGCGTCTGGCAGTACTTGCGGTTGTGGGTGGGGATGTAGCCGTTGCGATCGGCCCCGATGCAGAACACCACATCGGGCAAGGCATCGAGCGCCGCCTCCTGAATGGCGGGAAATCGCGCGTCGGTGACCGGGTTGAAGCGGGTCAGGTGCTGCTGCGGGTTGCTGCCCTGCACGGGGCGATAGTCTTCGTCGAACAGCTCGGCCTCACTGAGCTGGCCGCTGTCCAGCGCGTCTTCCAGGGCCTGAGACAGTTGGCCGGCCACCCTTTGCGCCATGTCGATGTAAGGCGTGTCGGCCGTCTGGACACCACACGAGGCGATCACCTCCATGAGGCGCTCGGACACCCCCAGCACGCTCTCGCTGCGGCGCACGGCTTGCCCGAGGGCCTGTCGGTTGGCCGTGATTTCGCGGGCCATGTGCTGGCCCTGCCCTTGCAGCTGGCGACTGACTTCGATGCTCTGGCTGGCCGATTCGCTGATGCGGGCCACGCCCTCTTCTACATGGCGCAGTGCTGCCTGGAAACCTTGTGTGTGCCCTTCTTCAGGGGTGCGGCGGATGTCTCGCTCCAGGGCCTGCACGCGGGCGTCGAGCGCAGACACCGTCCCCATGATGGACTTGGAGGTGGTTTCAACCTGGGTGGACAGATCGCGCACGGCATCGGCCACCACGGAAAATCCACGACCGGCTTCGCCTGCTCGCTTGGCTTCGACCGAGGCATTGAAGGCCACCAGCCGGGTCTGCAGGGCGATCTGGGTGATCTCGCGGGCCGCTTCGGCCACTTCCTTGAGCGAGGCCACCAGGGCCGACACCTCGTGTCCCACCTGCTCCACCGCAGCGCGGGCCTGTCCGACCGCCTGGAGGCTGTCATCGGTGCGGCTGCAGATGGCCGACTGGGACTCGGAAATGCGGTCGAGCTGGGACACCAGTTCCGACAAGGCGCCCGACTGCCGTTCGGCCACCGCCGCACTGTCTTCCAGCGTGCCGCGCAATTGCGCCGCCTCCAGCCCCAGGCCGGAAGTGTCCTGCTGCAGCTGGCGGGCCAGCTGCAAGGCATTCAGTGCCTGCGCAGGGTCCTGTTCGACCGGCACAGACGATGCCGCGACCACCTCAGCACGTGGTCGCGAACGGAATGGCAACAGCATGGCTGTTCCCCCAGAAGTGGCCGCAAGCCCGCGATGCCTGCGGCGGCCTTCGCCCGTTCAAGTGGCACGCACTTCACCACTCTCGAAGCTTCACTCGCAACCGGGCGATGGACTGGCTGTGAAGCTGGCACACACGTGATTCGGTCACCCCGAGCACGGCGGCAATTTCCTTGAGATTCATGTCCTGCTCGTAGTACATGCTCATCACGAACTGCTCGCGCTCTGGCAGGTTCTTGATGGCTTCGACCAGGGCCTCGCGCATGCGGTGGTCCTGGATCAGGGACAGGGGGTCGTTGCCTTCGTCGGCCACGTGGCGGTCGAGGTAATCGCTGTCGCCATCGTCACCGCTCATGTCTTCCAGGTAGATGAGCTGGGTGCCTCGCACCTTGCCCAGCATCTCCTGGTAATCGGTGAGGGTGATGCCCATTTCCTTGGCGATTTCGCTTTCCTGCGGGGCCCGGCCGAGCTTTTGCTCCAGCCGGTGCACGGCGCCTTCGATGTCGCGCTGCTGCTTGCGGGTGCCGCGGCTCATCCAGTCGGCGCCGCGCAGCTCGTCGAGCATGGCGCCGCGGATGCGCTGGGTGGCGAAGGTCTCGAACTGAACGCCCTGCCCGGCGTCGAAGCGGCTGAGCGCATCGCTCAGGCCGATCATGCCCACCTGGATCAGGTCGTCGATCTCGACGTTGGCCGGCAGCTTGGCGATCATCTGATGCGCCAGGCGCCGCACCAGCGGGCTGTACTGGTGGAGCATCGCGTTCAGATCGAGGCGGCCTTTGGCGGTGTACATGTTCTGCTCCATGAACGTCATTCAGTTGAAGACCGGTGCGTGGCGGGACGGCAAGGCCGCACCCGGCTTGACCAGTTGATCAAAGGCGCTGTCGCCCAGGGTGTGCGGCATGGCACAGCGCAAGAGGTCGGCAGCCATTTCCAGGAATCGCGCAGACGGCTCCCGGGTGGCCGGCTCCATCGGGTTGATGGGCAGCCAGGCATGCTGGGCCGCGTGCAGGAAGCTGTCGGCGCATTGCGCCAGACGGCGGGCCACCTGCGGCGCCAGCTGTGAATTCGGGCCGGCACACACGATCAGGTCGTGGGCCATCCAGTTCGCGCGCTGGGCCATCACCTTCACACCGGCATAGGCATGGGTGAGGCCTTCGGCGCGCTCGTCGGTGAACAGCAGCGGGCGCACGTTGTGCCCCTTGGAGCGGCGCCCCAGCACCCGCACCAGTTCGCTGGCCGGTGCATGCATCAGCACGATGTCGGCCTGGGGCGCGGCGTCGGCCAGTTCATCGACCAGGCTCTGGCTGCAGCCCTGCGCATCGACATGCTTGAGTGGCAGGCCCTTGGCCGGCAGGTAGTGCACATGGGGCGACAGCTCTTCGATGCCTTCACGCAGGTCGAACTCGGCCAGCTCGGAGGGGCGGCGAGCGCGCTCGCCGGCGTCGACCACCAGGGTGCGCAGGCCAAAGCCCGCGTAGGCAGCGCACAGTCGTTCGAGCACCACGCCGCCGTACATCACCTCGGGGTTGGACACCACCGGGATGAAGCGCAGCACACGGGCCTGGAACATCTGCCGCAGGCCATGGGCCTGATCCACCGGACGTGCAGCAGGGGCTGTCATCGTGTTGAGCGGAGGGTTCATGAACGGCTCGGGCTCAGGCGGCAGTAGAGGGGTTGGCAGCGGCGGTGTCCGACAGGGCATTGGCCGCCAGGATCAGGCTGACTTCGTTGGCGTCGAGCCGGAACGCAGGGTTCAGGCTGGCCCGAAGGGCCCGGTGCACCAGCGAAGTCGCTGTCAGACGGTGCCAATCTTCGGGCACCCGTTGGCCATTGGCGACACCAAGGATCTTGGTCTTGTGACGAATTAACGCATCCAGGGCCGGGCCCAGTTTCACGGCTTCGTCCAGCTTGGACAGCACCACGCCGGCGCACTTGTGGGCCTGGTAGGCCGCCAGCACGTCTTCGATGGCGTCCCCCTGGGCCGAGGCGTTGACCACCAGCAGCTTGCGGATCGACTTGTGGCTGACCATTTCCAGCATCTCTCGGGTGCGGGCATCGCGCTGGGGCATGCCAGCGGTGTCGATCAG